>CAXEZH010000023.1:0-22943 GCA_964000695.1 uncultured Mycolicibacterium sp.
ATGCTGTGCGAGCCGGTGATCCGCCGCATCGACGTGCTGGCCGCCCAGGGGCATGAAGGCGCCCAGGCGTTGGCGACGTACTTCGTCGGCCAGGGGGTGGGCTTGATGAACAAGGTGAAACCGGCCCGCGAGGTGGTGCGCGAGTTCATCGAGGACTATCTGGCCGCCGCCGACCGGCTGAGCAACTCACTGCCCGGCTGAGTTCCTCCGGCTGACTTCCTCCGCGAACGTGCGTTCCCTGTAGCTCCCGGCCGCCGACCGCTACAAGGAATGCACGTTCGCGAACCAGGACCTCAGTCGCCGGCCAGCGGTAGGCGGACCTCGAAGCGGGCTCCGGTGGGCAGGTTGTGCGCCGACAGCGTGCCGCGGTGGGCCTGCACCAGCCCGGCCGCGATCGCCAACCCGAGCCCCGAGCCGCTGGGCAGCGACGAATCCGCACGCGGCACCCGGCTGTTGGAGCCCCGGTAGGCGACGTCGAATACCCGGGGCAGGTCGGCTTCGTCGATACCGACTCCGGTGTCGTCGACGCGGGCCCAGGCGCTGTTCTCGTCGGCGCCCAGCGCCAGCTCCACGCTGCCGCCCTCGGGCGTGTGCGCGATGGCGTTGGCCACCAGGTTCGACAGCACCCGCACCAGCGCCCGGTCGCTGCCCACCACCCGCACCGGCTGGTCGGGCAGGTTCGCACGTAGCACCACGCCGGCACGCTCGGCGGCGATGCGGTGCGCGGCCAGCACGTCGTCGACCACCTCGTCGAGCGCCACCTTGTCGAACGACGGGGTGAGCGCGCCAGCGTTGATCTTCGACATCTCGAACAGGTCGTCGACCATCTCCGACAGTCGCACCGATTCGTGCTCGATGTGTTTGGCGTGCACCTTGACCTCGTCGTCGGGCACCACGCCGTCGGCGATCGCCTCCGAGACCGCGCGGATGCCGGCCAGCGGAGTCCGCAGATCATGGCTGACGAAGGCAACCAGACGGCGCCGCGAATGCTCTGCCGAACGCTCGGAGTCGCGGATCTCGGCTTCCCACACGGTGCGTCTGGCCTGGTAGCGACCCAGCATCACCGCGGCGGGAATCGTCACGATCGAGACGATCACCAGCACCACCGCGATGCTCTCGAAGGTCGAGGTGATCATGAAGCCGCTGGCGCCCAGCACCCCGGTGAACGTCGCGATCACCGGGATCAGCACCAGTGCGACCATGCTCACCGCCAGCGACCAGGTCCGGGCCAGCCGGATCACCACCCCGCCGATCAGCACCACCGGCACCGAGCAAGCCAGTGCCCAGCCGACCATCTCCCAGAAGTCAGGACTTCCCATCCTCACCGTCCGGTTGCCGGCCCGTCGGCGGCCCACATGTAGCCGCGGCCCCACACCGTCTGCACGCGATGGTGTTCGCCCAGCTTGGAGCGCAGCCGCTTGACGTGCACCGTCACGGTCGACAGGTCCCCGAAGTCCCACCGCCACACCTGCTTGAGCAGGTCTTCGCGGGTGAAGACGGCGTCGGGATGGGTGAGGAAGAAGACCAGCAGGTCGAACTCCCGGTTGGTGAGGCTGATGCGCCGCCCCCGCACCGTCACGGCCCGCGAGGCGGTGGAGACCACCAGCTCACCGGCGGTGATGTCGCGGGGCAGCACGTTGGATGAGGCGGGCGCGCGCCGCAGCACGGAGCGCACCCGCAGTGCCAGCTCGCGCGGCGAGAACGGCTTGGTCAGGTAGTCGTCGGCGCCGGCCTCCAGCCCGGCGATGCGGTCGTCCTCTTCGCCCAGTGCGGTCAGCAGGATCACCGGCACGCTGTACGCCCCACCTTCGCGCAGCCGTCCGCATAGCGACAGGCCGTCCGGGCCGGGCATCATCACATCGAGGATCGCGACGTCGATGCGCTGCGAACACAGCAGACGCAGCGCCTCGTTGCCGTCATGGGCGGTCGACACGTCGAGGCCGTCCCGTTCCAGGTAGCGGCGGACGACATCGCGGACGACGTCGTCGTCGTCGGCGATCAGCACTCGGGTCACCACTCCGAGGCTAGCGCGCCAACCCCGCGACCAGCGCCTTTGTTACGGAATTGTCAGGCTTGCGGCTGGTTTCGGTGTCGCGGTGGGGATAGGTCTGCAATAGGTTAGGTGGCTATGTCTCAACGGCCTGACCGGCCTGTCACGGTGGTGCTGCCCTGCCTCAACGAGGCGGCGTCGCTTCCCGGAGTGCTCGCGGACCTCCCCGATGGGTACAGAGCACTCGTGGTCGACAACAACAGCACAGATGAAACCGCCGAGGTGGCCCGCAGGCACGGCGCCGAGGTGGTCGCCGAGAGCAGGCCCGGATACGGCGCGGCCGTGCACGCCGGCGTGGTCGCGGCGACGACGCCGATCGTGGCGGTGCTCGACGCCGACGGGTCGCTGGACCCCCGCGAGCTGCCCGCCCTGGTCGACGACGTCGAGGGTGGTGCGGACATGGCGATCGGCCGGCGCCGGGCGGTGCCCGGGCTGAAGTGGCCGTGGCACGCCCGGCTGGGTACCGCGGCGGTGTGCTGGCGGCTGCGGACGCGGCACGGGCTGGCGGTCCACGACATCGCGCCGATGCGGGTGGCCCGCCGCGATGCGCTGCTGGACCTCGGCGTCGCCGACCGTCGGTCGGGGTATCCGCTGGAGCTGTTGGTGCGGGCGGCGCAGGCCGGGTGGACGGTGACCGAACGTGACGTCGCCTACGGCGCGCGGACTGGGGGAACGTCGAAGGTGAGTGGTTCGGTGAAGGGCAGTGCGATCGCCGCCTGGGACTTCTGGAAAGTGATCTCGTGATCGACGCGAGTGTTCTGGTCGTCGCCAAGGCGCCGGTCGCCGGGCTGGCCAAGACGAGGCTGGCCGCCTCGGTGGGCGATGCGACGGCCGCCGACATCGCCGCGGCGGCCCTGCTCGACACCCTGGCTGCGGTCGCCACGACGCCGGCGGCGGCCCGCGTCGTGGCGTTCACCGGTGACCTGGACCGGGCGCACCGTGCGGACGAGATCCGCTGCCGACTGGCGGATTTCATCGTCATCGAACAGCGCGGAGCCGACTTCGCGGCGCGGTTGGCCAATGCTCACGCCGATACCGCGGCGGCGACGTCGGGGCTGCCGGTGGTGCAGATCGGGATGGATACCCCGCAGGTCAGCGCCGAGCTGCTGGGTCGATGCGCGACGGGTCTGGTCGACGCCGACGCGGTGCTGGGCATGGCACGCGACGGCGGCTGGTGGGTGCTGGGCGTCACCGATGGCGCCGCCGCCGAATGCCTGCGTGACGTGCCGATGTCGGCACCCGACACCGGTGAGCTGACGCTGAAAGCGTTGCAGCACAGCGGACTCGGTGTGGCGCTGGTCGACGAGCTGACCGATGTGGACACCATTGACGACGTCGCCGCCGTGCGCGCGGCCTGTCCGCCCGGGTCGCTGTTCCGCCGGGTCACCGAAGAGGCAGGGATCTGATGTTCGGGCAGCTCTATGACCGCGCGCTCGGCGGGGAACGATGCTGGGTGCGCCACGACGACGGCCGGGTGGGCCGGTTGCCGGTCGGCAGCTGGCTGGGTGGCCGCAGCGCCGACACCGTGTTCGACGAGGCCATCGTCGCGCTCTGTCAGGGGCCGACCATCGACTTGGGTTGCGGCCCTGGGCGCTTGGTGGCCCACCTGATCGAGCGAGGGATCCCCGCCCTTGGGGTGGACGTGTCGGCGACCGCGATCGACCTGGCTCGCCGCAGCGGCGCCCCGGCGTTGCGCCGCGACGTCTTCGACCCGCTGCCCGGCACGGGGCGCTGGCAGACGGTGCTGCTGGCCGACGGCAACGTCGGCCTCGGCGGTGACCCGGAGCGAATTCTGCGTCGCGCAGGTGAGCTGTTGCGCCGCGGCGGCCGATGTATCGCCGAATTCGACTCGGCGACAACGGGGATCAACGTCAGTTGGGTGCGGCTGGAATCGCAGGAGACGATCGGACCGTGGTTCCGTTGGGCGTCGGTGGGAATCGACTGCGTACCCGCGCTCGCCGCCCGGGTGGGTCTGGCGGTGGCCGACGTCCACCCCATCGGGCAGCGCGTCGTGGCCAGCCTGGTGGCCCGCTGACCGCTACCAGTTGGTCAGGATGAAGTGGTTCAGGGCCAGCGCACCGATGACGTTGAGCGCCAGCCAGAACCGGAGCGACGGCCGCGGCAGGAGTGCCGTCGCCGCCACCAGCCACACCGTGAACGGCAACCAGATGCGTTCGGTCTCGGCCTTGCTCAGCCGCGACAGGTCGGCGAACAGAATCGCCAACAGCGCAGCGAGCACCAGCAGGTGCAGCCCGGAGCGGCGTTTGACCGCCGCGAGGTCGAACGCGCGGGCCAGCGCGGCGACGCTGCCCAGCCCGATCGCGCACACCGTCGAGGCGAGGTTGGCCCACCCCCAGTACTGGAACGGCCGGTCGTTCGCGATGCCCTGCCAGTAGCGCTCCTGCACCAGCAGATAGCCGTCGAACCACCAGAACCCGGCCAGCGCGAACACCCCGACCACCGCGAGCGCGGCCAGGACGGCCGGTACGAGCGCTGTCAGCGCGGCCCGCCAGGTTGCGGCGCTGATGAGCACGGCGATGGCGGGCAGCGCGATCAGCCCCAGGCCGTAGTTGAGGAAGATGCCCCAGCCGAGCAACAGCCCGGCACCCACTGCGGCCAGCCACGGGAGCCGCACCCGGGCGGTGACCGCCAGCGCCAGAAGCGTGATCCCCCACGCGGCGACCCCGGCGAAGTACCCGTCGGCGGACACCGCGATCCAGATCGCCGACGGCGCCACCGCGACGAACGGGGCGGCTGTGCGGGCGGCGTCCTCGTCGGCCAGAGCGCGCACGGTGACGACGATCGCGGCGGCGATGCTGGAGCCCACCAGTAGACACAGCAGCCCGGCCCAGGCGCCGCCGCTCAGCCCGATCCGGTCGAGCCACACGAAGGTCAGCAACGCCCCCGGCGGGTGCCCGGAGACGTGGGTGATCCACGAGTCCGGTTGGTAGTCCAGGATTCGGTCGGAGAACGTGCGTACCGCCTCGCCGACGTCGGTGACCGACGGCACCTGGCGCAGATACTCGTGGCGGGCTTCGAGGCGGCCGGCGAATCCTCGCTGCCAGCCGTCGATCATCGCCAGGCTGAATGCCCATGCACACGACGTCGCCCACGCCACCCACGGCAGCGTGCGCCAGGGCAGCCGTCGGGCCAGTGTCGGGCCCCACAACACGGCGGCTAGGCCGATGGCGATCGCCGGGATGGTGCCGGGTCCGACGTGCGCGTTCCACCAGCCGAAGATCGGGGCGGTGTCGGCGAAGCTGCGGAAACGTTGGGGGGAGGCGTTGATCAGCGGGGTGACGATGCCGAGGTTCAGGCGCGGCACCACGAACGCCGCCACGACGAGAACCACGGCGGCGCTGACCGCCACCGCCTCTCTGCGACCGATTCGCACCCCACCATCTTGGCCGAGCGCGCATGTCTGCCCGCGACAGGCCGCCCGAATCTGCGCATTTCCGAGCGCGCGCCGCGTCGTCGGAGGGCTCTGACCAGCCTGCGCGTGGCCGCCGGCAGGTCAGACATTGGTAACGAGGGCGGCGCTCAGTACAGCATCGAGCGCATGTTCTCCTCGCTGAAGTAGCGCTCGAGCTCCTCGAGGCTCATGTCGGTGCGCATCGCCTTGGCCATCTGCGCGACGCTGGGCACCGCGGTCGGGTCCCAGCGCTGCGGGTCCCAGGCGTCCGAGCGCAGAAACGCCTTCGCGCAGTGGAAGAACACCTCCTCGACCGTGATCTCCAGTGCAAGGATGGGCCGCTTGCCCTGCACGACCATCGCGTCGAAGTAGTCGGCGTCGGACAGGATGCGGGCGTGGCCGTTGATCCGCAGCGTGTCACCGCGCCCGGGGATGACGAACAGCGTGCCGACGTGCGGGCGCTGCAGCACGTTGAGGTAGCCGTCGACCCGCTTGTTGCCCGGCCGCTCGGGGATCGCGATGGTCATTTCGTCGAGCACCTGCACGAAGCCGGGCGGATCCCCTTTGGGAGACACGTCGACGCGGCCCTGCGCGTCCGTGGTCGCGACGAACCCCAGGGGTGAGTGCGCCAGCCACAGCCGGTGCGCGCCCGACAACCGGTCGGTCACCTTCTTGGCCACCGCCTCGATGGGGTGCCCGACGATGGCCCGCAGCTCGTCGACCGTGGTCACCTCGTTGCTCATCGCCCGATTATCCGTCCGCCGGGGTCATCTGTGGGCTCTTCACCCCTCGGCCAGCCGGCGCAGCGCGCGGCGGTCCACCTTGCCGATGCCGCGCCGTGGCAATGTGTCCAGCACGTGCAGTTCGCGCGGGGCCGCGGTCCGGTCCAGGGTCTGGGCGGCGTGGGTGCGCAGCTCGTCCAGGGTCACGGCCGCGCCGGGTTCGAGCACCACGGCGGCCACCACGCGTTGCCCGAGCCGCTCGTCGGGCACGCCGAACACCGCGCACTCGGCCACCGCCGGATGGCTCAGCACCGCGGTCTCGACGAGGCCGGGCAGCACCGTCAGTCCGCCGGTGCTGATCGCGTCGTCGGCACGGCCGGCGACGGTGAGCACGCCGGCGGCGTCGACCGCGCCGACGTCGTCGGTGCGGAACCAGCCCGGTTCGGCGAACGGGTCCGGCGTGACCGGGTTGCGGTAGCCGGCCGCCACGGTCGGCCCGCCCAGCCAGATGCGGGCCTGCGGATCGACCCGCACCCGCACACCGGGCAGCGCGATGCCGTCGTAGACGCATCCGCCGGCGGTCTCGCTCATGCCGTAGGTCCGGATCACGCGGACCCCGGCGGCGGCGGCGCGTTCGCCGACCGTCGCGGGCATCGGTCCGCCGCCGATCAGCACCGCGTCGAGGTCGGCGAGCGCCTCGGCGGCCCGGTGGTCGCGCAATGCCTTGTCCAGTTGGGCTGCCACCAGTGAGGCGTATCGCCGGCCTGAACCCAGCGCCGCGACGGCGCCGGGCAGCTCGGCAGGGTCGAACGCCGGGTGAAGCGTGACCGGTTCGGTGCCCGCGATGACGCTGCGGACCAGCACCTGGAACCCGGCCACGTGGTAGGCGGGCAGCGCGAGCAGCCAGCGGCCGCCGCCGCCGAGTCGCGTGTGGGTGGCGGTGGCGCTGGCGTGCAACGCCGACGACGTCAGCTGTGCGCCCTTGGGGGTGCCCGTGGTCCCCGAGGTGGACAGCACCGCCGCGACGGCGTCGTCGATCTCGTCCCCGGCGCGCAACGCCGTTGCCAGCGCGGCGCTTTGGTGGGGATCGTCGGCCGGCACCGGCAGCACCGCGGCACCGCCGGAGAGGATGTCGTCGACGACGCTCAGCGCCGCCGTGGCGGCGGCGCCTGACCGGATCTCGACGGGGCGCAGAATGGCCATGGTGGTGCCCTCCCGTCGCCGTCACAGAACCTGGTGGTCCCGCAGCGGCCGATGGTAGCCGAACCGGCTGGAAAAACGTCCGGGCAATGCGGTCCTGCCGCCGGGTGACGAGCCGGTGAACACCTCACTCCTGCGACGTGAAGTGCCTCGTCGCAACGGTTTTCGACGTGGTAGAGGTCTGGCGCAATCCGGGTGCCCGGGTCAGAATCAACACGCTATGTCTTCGAAGGTCATCGACAAGGTGCTGGCCCTGCTGGCTCAGGGCTACCCGCAGGGCATCCCGCGGCAGGACTATTTCCCGCTGCTGGCGCTGCTGTCCCGCTCGCTGGCCGAGGACGAGGTCGTGGCGATCGCGCAGATGGTGTTGCGCGGCAGCGGATCTGACGGGGACACCGACACGGCGTCGGTGCCGGAGATCCGGGCCGCCATCCACGTGGTGACCGAGACGGAGCTGACGGCCGAGGAGATCGATCGGGTCGCGACCCGGCTGGCCGCAGCGGGCTGGCCCCTCGCAGCGCCTGCGCGCTGAATTGTCAGCCGCGGGTGTCGCGGCGCAGCGGGTGATCGTCGGGTACCTGCACGAAGATCAACGTCACGCCGTCGGGGTCGCTGACGTGCATCTCGTGCAGTCCCCAGGGCTCGCGGCGGGCTTCCCGGGCGATGTGGACGCCGCGGTCGCGCAGCTCGTCCTGGGTGGCGGCGAGGTCGCGCACCTGTAACCACAGGGCGCCGGGGAACGGCGGCGTCCCAGCGGTGGGACCACCGTGTCCGGCGAGTTCGATCAGCGACTGCCCGGCGTAGAACACCGTGCCTCCGCCGTACTCGCGCGCGATCGCCAGGCCCAGCGCGTCCCGGTAGAACGTCAGGGACCGCTGGTAGTCGGCCGGCCGGAGCAGCACCCGGCTGGCCAGAATCTCCATGCCGTCGTTCCTATCACGACCGGCCCGGGTCAACCGATCCGGCGGTCGGTTCCCGCCCAGTACGGCTCGCGGAGCTCGCGTTTGAGCAGCTTGCCACTCGGGTTGCGGGGCAGCGCCGCGACGAAGTCGACGCTCTTGGGCAGCTTGAATCCACCCAGCCGGGTGCGGGCGTAGGCGATGACGTCCTCGGCGCTCAGCTCGGTACCGGGGCTGGCCACGATCACCGCCTTGACCGCCTCGCCCCACCGCTCGTCGGGCACCCCGATCACGGCGGCATCGGCAACCCCGGGTTGGGTCATCAACACGTTTTCCACCTCGGCCGGGTACACGTTCTCACCGCCGGAGACGATCATGTCTTTGAGCCGATCGTGCAGGTAGAGGTAGCCGTCGTCGAGGTAGCCGGCGTCGCCGGTGCGTAGCCACCCGTCGGGGTGAAGGGTGGCTGCGGTGGCGTCGGGGTTGTTCCAGTAGCCGAGCATGTTCTGTGCGGAGCGGGTCCACACCTCGCCCACGGCGCCCGGGGCGACGTCGGTGCCGTCGGGCCCCACGATGCGGATCTGCACCCAGGGGTAGGGCTTGCCGCACGAGCGCAGCAGGTGGGCGACGTGGTCGGCGCCGTCGAGCTGGGTGACCGACCCTGTGGTCTCGGTCATGCCGTACACCTGGGCGAACACGCTGCCGAAGCGGTCGATGCCGCGCAGCAGCACGTCGTCACTGATCGGGGAGGCGCCGTAGACCACGATCCGCAGGTCGGCGAAGTCGGGGAGCGCCGGATCGTCGCGTTCGAGAAGCCGCGCGATGACGGCCGGCACCAGCAGCAGGTTGGTGACGCCGTGACGCGCAACCGAGTCGAGGATCGCGGCGGGGTCGACGTCGCGCAGCACGACGACGGCGCCTCCGTGCCACAGCCCGGCCAGGGCCCAGCCCGAGCCGGCCATGTGGAACAGCGGCATCACCGCCAGCGTGACGGCGTCGGCGTCCATCCGCCACGGCCCCGCCACCCCGGCGCATTTGCAGCGGTAGTTGGCGTTGCTGAGCATCACCCCTTTGGGCGCGCCGGTGGTGCCGGAGGTGTACATCAGGAACACCAGGTCGTCGGGCCCGGTCACCACGCCGGGGTCGCGGGCGGGATGGCCGGCCACCCACGAATCGAAGGACGGCCAGCGGTCGTGCTCACCGATCACGACGACGCCGGCCGCGAGACCGTCTTCGACCGCTTCGAGGTGCCCGGCGAAGTCGGCGCCGACGATGACCAAGGTCGCGCCCGCGTCGTCGATGATCTGGCGCATCTCCGGGGCGGCGAGGCGCCAGTTCACGGGCACCGCGACGGCCCCGAGCTTGGCCAGTCCGAACACGACGTCGAAGAACTCCGCGCCGTTGCGCTCGACGAATGCGACCCGGTCGCCGAAGCCCACGCCCGCTGCGGCCAACGCCTGCGCCACCCGGTTGGACCGCTGGTCGAGTTCACCGAACGTGATGGTGTGGTCGCCGACGATCACCGCGGGCGCGTCCGGCCGGTCGCGGCCGTGGACGCGAACCACGTCGGCGAGCGTCGTGATGCCCATGCCGCTCAGCTCCTGGGCTGCATGCGCTGCCGCTTCATCAGCGTGTCGACGACGGCCGGCGCGACGCTGTTCACCGCGGCGGCGGTGACCGCGACGCGGGGCGCGATGCTGACCGGGCGGTGCCGGGCGGCGGTGACGATCCACCCGGCGGCTTCGTGCGCCGACAGCCCCGGCAGCCCGTCGTATGCCCGCGTCGGGGCGATCATCGGGGTCTTCACCAGCGGGTAGTACAGCGTCGTGGAATGCACGCCGTCGTCACCCCACTCGGTTTCGATGATGCGGCTGACCGACGACAGCGCGGCCTTGGAGGCGTTGTACACCCCGAACAGTGGCGGCGATTCGGTTTTGACGCCCCATGTGGCGACGTTGATGACGTGCCCGTCGCCGCGTTCGCGCATCCCCGGACACAGGCCGCGGATCAGCCGCAGCGGCCCGTAGTAGTTCAGCGCGATCGTGCGCTCGACGTCGTGCCAGCGTTCCAGCGATTCGGCCAGCGGGCGGCGGATGGAGCGTCCGGCGTTGTTGACCAGGATGTCGATGCCGCCGAGCTCGGCCTCGACGTCGACGACGAGCCCATCGATGGCGGCCATGTCTGCCAGGTCGCAGACGTGGGCGCTGGCCTGCCCGCCGTCGGCGCGGATGCGCGCGACGACGCCCTCGAGCAGGTCGCTGCGCCGCGCGACCACGACGACGACCGCGCCGCGACGGGCCAGTTGCGCGGCGGCGGCCTCGCCGATGCCCGACGACGCGCCGGTGATCAGCACCCGCTTGCCGGTCAGGTCCACCACCTCGCGGTTGGGCCGGTACTGCAGCAGCGTCGGAAGGATCGGTGGCCGCATGCCGGTCAGCACGACCTGCTCGGCCAGCCGCCGCAGCGGGTTTCTGCTCGTCACGTCACGTCCTCTCGTGAATCGGGCGCGGAACGCGACGCTCAGTGTCGCCGAACGCGCCGGATTCGCTCAGAAGTAGCGGGGGAACGGGGTCCAGTCGGGGTCGCGCTTCTCCAGGAACGCGTCGCGTCCTTCGACCGCCTCGTCGGTCATGTAGGCCAGCCGGGTGGCCTCGCCGGCGAACATCTGCTGGCCGACCAGGCCGTCGTCGAGCAGGTTGAACGCGTACTTGAGCATCCGTATGGCCTGCGGGGACTTGCCGTTGATCTCCGACGCCCACTGCAGCGCAACGTTTTCCAGCTCGGCGTGGTCGACCACCTTGTTCACCGCGCCCATCGCGTGCATCTGCTCGGCGGTGTAGGCGCGGCCCAGGAAGAAGATCTCCCGGGCGAACTTCTGCCCGGTCTGGCGGGCCAGGTAGGCGCTGCCGTAGCCGCCGTCGAAGCTGCCCACATCGGCGTCGGTCTGTTTGAAACGGGCGTGCTCGCGCGAGGCCAGCGTCAGGTCGCACACCACATGCAACGAATGCCCCCCACCGGCGGCCCATCCGTTCACCAGGCAGATCACCGGCTTGGGCATGAACCGGATCAGCCGCTGGACCTCCAGGATGTGCAGCCGCCCGGCCCGGGCCGGGTCGACGGTCTCGGCGGTGTCCCCGGAGGCGTACTGGTAGCCGGAGCGGCCGCGGATGCGTTGGTCGCCACCCGAGCAGAACGCCCAGCCACCGTCCTTCGGTGACGGTCCGTTGCCGGTCAGCAGCACCACCCCGACGTCGGACGACATCCGGGCGTGGTCGAGCACCCGGTAGAGCTCGTCGACGGTGTGCGGGCGGAACGCGTTACGTACCTCGGGGCGGTCGAAGGCGACCCGCACCGTCGGCCGGCGCGTCCCGTCGGCGACGTGGCGGTGGTAGGTGATGTCGGTCAGATCGTCGAAACCGGCGACCGGTTCCCACCGGGCCGCGTCGAACGGGTTGCTCTCGCTCACGGGGTCAAACGTTATCGAAGCGGAACACCGAGCAGCGCCCGGCCAGTGCCTCGAACTCGTCGGGGTTCGGCCCGGTCACCAGTCCGGCGTTCTTCATGAACCCGACTCCGGTGGGGACCAGGACCGGGAACTGCCGCAGCAGGGGGCGGGCCTGCTCGGCGCTGAGCTCGACCATGCGCACCGGTTCGCGCACCTTGCCGCGCACGAGGACGGCGTCGGGGTTGGCCTGCGCGTTGCGTACCCAGTCCGCGCCGGGAAAGCCGCCGACGACATAGCGGTGACCGTCGACCTCGAACGGCGTGATCGGTGTCGACCGTGGTTGCCCGGACTTGCGGCCGACGACCGTCAGCACCATCGGACCGTCCTTGATCAGGCCGAGCCGGGTCGCGGCCATCAGCACCTTGTTCATCGGTTTGAGCCACCACGGCGGCTTCGGATCGGCCATACCGCCGAACCTACGCGCTCAGACCTGCAGGCCGTGCGCCCACAGCGCGGCGATCAGCCCGTCGCGCCGCTCCCGGGTGGGCAACGGGTCGACCAGCGCGAAGCGGCACCCCAGCGCGCGGGCCCCGCCGTCGGCTTCGTCACTGTCTCCGACCATCAGGGCACGATCGGCGGTGACGCCGAGCCGGTCGAGGGCGGTCTGGAAGATCACCGGGTCCGGTTTGACAGCGCCGACCTCGAACGACAGCACGAACTCGTCGACGCCGCCGTCCAGCGGGTCGAACGCCGGTCGCAGATCGAAGGCGATGTTCGACACCACGGCCGTCGTGACGCCGCGCCGTCGCAGTCCGGCCAGGACGGGCGCGGTATCCGGGTAGGGAGTCCAGCAGGACGGGTCGATCACGTGCGCGTAGAGCGCCTCCGCGTGATGGTGGGCCAGGCCGGATTCGCGCAGCACGTGCAGATACGCCTCCCGGTGCAGGTGCGGCGCGAGGTCGCGGTTCATCCAGGCCTCGAGCGCCTCGGGCGTCATCGACACCGACCGGCCGGTAGGCGCGGTGAGGCGGCGCATCAGCTCGGCCTGCACGTGTCCGTCGACCTCGCGGCTCTGCGCCGGGCTGAGGCTGCTGTCGAGCTCCATCCCGTCGAACCAGCTGTCGTCCTCCTCGAGCCGGAACAGCGTGCCGGAGAAGTCGAACAGCACGGCCTCGATCGGCGGCGAGGTCTCGGGCCGAAGGTCAGTCACGGGCGCTCACCCCTCCATCGTGCCAGGTGTGAAATATGCGCTGCGCGGCTACATAAGCCCCATGACAGCGCCTGAATCGGCTCTGCGGCAGACCGTGGTCGTGGTGCCGGCGCACAACGAGATAGCGCATTTGCCGCAGTGCCTGCGCGCGTTGACCACCGCCGCACTGGGCACGCCCAGCCCGGTGACGATCGTCGTGGTCCTGGATTCCTGCGACGACGGCAGCGATCGCCTGGCTGCGCGCTACGGAACGGATGTGCACTTCGTCTCCGTCGACGCCGGCAACGTCGGCGCGGCGCGCGCCGCCGGGTTCGACTACGCGCGGTCGCTGGAGGACTCGCTCGATGACGACGCCAGCGCGCCAGAGCTGACCTGGTACGCCACCACCGACGCCGACAGCATCGTCGACGCGGACTGGTTGTTGCGCATGACCGATCCGCAGCGCCACGGCGGCGCCGACATGGTGCTGGGCGTGGTCCGGGTGCCCGTGTGGCGCAACTTCTCCGCCAAGGTGGCCCGCCGCTACCTGCGCGCTTATCGCGGCGACGGGGCGGGTCACGATCACGTCCACGGCGCCAACATGGGTTTTCGCGCCGACGCGTACTGGCAGGTGGGTGGTTTCCGGGCGCTGGCCACCGGCGAGGACGTCGAGCTCGTCGGCCGCTTCGAGGCCGCCGGGTTGCGGATCGACCGCGACGCGCAGCTGTCGGTGGCGACCTCGGACCGCCGAGAGGGCCGGGCGCCCAGCGGCTTCGCGCAGCACCTGCGCTCGCTGTCGGGGTCGGCGGGTAGCGACCGCAATGCGTCGGGGGCCGCGTCGTGAGCGCCGGTGTGGTCAGGCAATGGATCAAGTCGGGCGTACTGGACCTGCCGCTGCCCGGTGGGGGTGGCACCGCCACCCGGTGGCGCAGGCTGGCGGAGCTGGCCGAGACGGACGTGACCGCCGGGCGGCTCGCCGAGGCCCACCTCGATGCGGTGGCCATCCTGGCCGAGCTCGACGGACCGACGCCGCAGCCCGGTCAGTGGTGGGGTGTGTGGGCCGCCGAGTCCGGCAACGCGGTGCTGTCGGCGCGTGAGCAGGGCTCAACGGCCACGCTGGACGGCACCAAGGTGTGGTGTTCGGGCGCGGCGTTGTGCACTCATGCGTTGGTGACCGCGAGGTTGCCCTCCGGGGAGCGTGCGCTGTTCGCCGTCGACCTGCATGCCCACGGCGTGCGGCCGTTGCCCAGCACGTGGCGCAACGCTGGGATGGCCGAATCCGACACCCGCTCCGTGCAATTCACCTCGACCCCGGCGGTGCAGGTGGGCAGGCCAGGCGAGTACCTGAGCAGGCCGGGTTTCTGGCACGGGGCCGCCGGGGTGGCCGCCTGCTGGGTCGGCGGTGCCCGCGCCGTCGCCGCGCCGCTGTACGCGCGTGCCGCCGGTGCCGACGCGCATACGCTGGCCCACCTGGGTGCGGTGGACGCCGCGCTGGCCGCCGCCGACGCCACGCTGAAAGCGGTGGCCGACGAGTTCGATGCGGACCCGTTGAACCGCAAGGGCCGTGCCGAGTTGTTGGCCCGCCGCGCCCGCGCCGTCGCCGAAACCGCGGTGGACCAAGCGCTCGCGCGGACCGGGCGCGCCCTGGGGCCCGGGCCGCTGTCCATGGACGGCGCGCACGCCGCTCGGGTGGCCGACCTGTCGATCTACGTGCGGCAGAGCCACGCGGAGCGGGATCTCGCGAGACTGGGCGAATTGGCAGGGGCGACAGCGTGACAGCAGTGTTTCTGAGCAATTCGGCGCGCTTGGCGGCCCGGCCGTTGACGTGCGGGGGCACGCCGACGCACCAGTGGCTGAACGCCCGGCTGGACGCCTCGCCGCTCGATCTGAGCGATTGCCCGGAGATCGTGGTGGCCGGCGCGCACCCCGACGACGAGACGCTGGGCTTCGGTGCGACAGCCTCGCAGCTCGCCTCCGCCGGGGTGCGGGTGCAGATCGTGTCGGCCAGCGACGGCGGTGCGGCGTACGAGAATCAGTCTGTGCTGCAGCGGTATCGGCTGGAGCGCACCCGGCGCGCCGAACTGCACCGGGCGGCCAGGGTTCTGGGTGTCGCCGCGCCGATCTGCCTGGGATTGCCCGACGGTGAGATCGCCGAGCACGAGCAACGTCTGGCGGATCTGCTCACCGAGATCCTGGCCGCGAAGCCGCCCGGCACCTGGTGCGCGGCGACGTGGCGCGGTGACGGTCATCCCGACCACGAGGCCGTGGGCCGGGCTGCGGCCACGGCAGCCGGCCGCACCGGGGCGGTGCTGGTGGAGTACCCGGTGTGGATGTGGCACTGGGCTCGACCCGGCGACGACGCGGTCCCGTGGCAGCGCATGTCCACCGCGCCGGTGGATGCGGCGGCGACCGAGCGGAAACGGTTGGCGGCGCAGAGCTTCCGCAGCCAGTTCCTGCCGCCCACACCTGACGATCCCCCCGTTCTGCCGCCCGCGGTGCTGCACCGGCTGCTGGCCGTCGGTGAGGTGGTCTTCCGCTGAGTTCCCGGCTTCCCGACAGCTTCTTCGACCGCATGTACGCACAGGCGGCCGATCCGTGGCAGCTGCAGCATCGCTGGTACGAGCGACGCAAGTACGCCATCACCACGGCGATGCTGCCCTACGAGCGCTACCGGAGCGCCTTCGAACCGGGCTGCTCGGTCGGGGTGCTGACCGAGCAGCTGGCCGGGCGCTGTGATCACGTCGTCAGCACCGACGTCAGCGTCGCCGCGTTGGATGCCACCCGCGCGCGCCTGGTCACCGCCGGGCTGCGCGACCGGGTCAGGCTGATGCGCGGTTCCCTCGACCAGCCCTGGCCGCCAGGCCCTTTCGATCTCGTGATGCTGTCGGAAGTGTGTTACTACCTGCAGCCGGAAACCCTGCGCGCGGTGCTGGACCATGAGGTCCCGCGCCTGTCAGCGGCGGCCACGGTCGTCGCCGCGCACTGGCGCCACCGGGTCGAGGAGTACCCGATGTCCGGCGACCGGGCCAACGAGATCATCGCCGCCACCGCCGGTCTGCATCACCTGGGCCGTTACCAGGACGCCGATGTCGTCATCGACGTGTTCGACCGCTCCGGCGCCGCGTCGGTGGCCGCCCGCACCTCGGTGCCCGGCGCTTAGCCGGTCCTGGCGCGAGCGGCTTTGGCTGTCAGGACGTCTCGTTCCCGATCGTTGTCGGCCAGCGCCGCAGCGCGGTCGAACTCGTCGGCCGCCTCGGCGTGACGGCCCAACCGCTGCAGCAGTTCGGCCCGCACACCCGGGAGTGCCGGCGAGCCACCGAGTCCGACGAGGTGATCGACGATGTCCAACGCGGCCCGCGGTCCGTTGTCGGGGTCGGCCATGGCCACCGCCACGGCTCGGTTCAGCGCCACGACCGGTGAGGTCGTCAGACCCAACAGCGCGTCGTAGAGCATCACGATGCGGTGCCAGTCGGTGTCGGCGGTGCTCGGCGCGACGGCATGGCATTCGGCCAGCGCCGCCTGCAATGCATAGGGGCCCCACCCAGAACCGCGGTGTTGCAGCGCTTGTGCTGCTGCGCCCAGGGCGGTCACGCCGCGTTGTATCTGTGCGCGGTCCCATCGCGTCCGGTCCTGGTTCTCGAGCAGGATCGGCGCGCCCTCCGCGTCGACCCGGGCGCGCAACCGGGAGGACTGGAACTCCATCAGCGCCACCAGCCCGTGCACTTCGGCCTCGTCCGGGGCCAGTGCGGCCAGTACCCGTCCCAACCGCAACGCCTCGGCGCACAGTTCCTCGCGGAACCAGAGCCGCCCGGAGGATGCCGCATAGCCTTCGTTGAAGATCAGATAGATGACGCTGAGCACCGTCGACATCCGCTGCGGCCACTCGGACCGGTCCGGAACCTCGAACGCCACGCCGGCCAGGGTTTTCTTGGCGCGGACGATGCGTTGAGCGACGGTCGACTTCGGGACGAGAAACGCCTTGGCGATCTCGTCCGTGCTCAATCCCCCGACCACGCGCAGCGTCAGCGCTACCCGGCTCTCCTGGGTGAGGACGGGGTGAGCCGCCATGAACATCAACCGCAGTACGTCGTCGTCGATGCGGTCGGGTTCCCAGGCCTCGTCGACGTGGTCGGCCAACTCACGGGCCAGCAGCGCGTACTTGGCGTCCAGGTTGTCCTGACGCCGCCATTGGTCGACGGCCTTGCGTTTGGCGACTGTCGTCAGCCAGGCGCCGGGATTGCGGGGTACCCCGGTGCGGGGCCACTGATCGAGCGCATCGACGAGCGCTTCCTGGGCGAGGTCTTCGGCCCGGCCGACATCACCGACCGCGCGCGTCAAGGTGGCGACGATCTTGGCGGCCTCCATGCGCCACACTGCGGCCACCGTCTCGCGCACGTCGTTGGGGGGCACGGTCACTCAGTCATTGTTCCCGGTGGCACCTCAGACGAAGCGTGGCCGCCCCGCCAGCACCCCGGCGGCGATCTGGACGAGGTAGACGGCCAGGAACATCAGCCACGGCACCGTCCAACCATGGGACACGTCGTGCAGCAGCCCGAACAGGAACGGGCCGGTCCCGGCGATCAGATAACCGAGTCCCTGCGCCATCCCGGACAGCTGCGCAGTGTCGGTCGGCGTGCGGGCACGCAGCGCGATGACGGTCAGCGCCATGGCGAATGCGCCCATGCCTGCGCCGATCAGCACGCTCCACAGCACCGGCTGCGCGGCGGGCGCCACCATCAGCCCGATCGCTCCGGCCACGCCCAGCACTCCGAGCCCGGCGATCGCGCCGCTCTGGCTGGTGCGGCGCGCGGCCAGCGGTGCGATCACCAACGCCACCGGCACCCCGATCAGCGACGTCAGCCCGACCAGCAGCCCGGCGTCCATCTTGTCCACGCCATTGTCGATGAACACCTCGGGCAGCCAGCCCATCACGATGTACGCCATGAACGCCTGGCAGCCGAAAAACAGGGTGACCGTCCAGGCCAGCCGGTTGCGCAGAAGAGAACGGCGTTCACCGCGGGGCATGGCCGCCGGCGTCCAGGCGCTGCGGTGCCGACGCGCGGCCGGCACCCAGACCACGAACGCGACGAACGCGACCACCGCCCAGATCGCCAGCGCGCTGCGCCAGCCACCGAGGGGCTCCTCCAGGCCGGGAGTGACCGCCGATCCCAGCGCTCCGCCGCCCTGCAGCGCGGCGGTGTAGATGCCCGTCATCAGGCCGACCCGGGTGGGGAAGGAGCCTTTGATGACGACCGGAATCAGCACGTTGACCAGGGCGATACCGGCGCATGCGACCAGCGTCGCGCCGATCACGAGGTGCGCCCCGTCGACGACGCGCACCGCGAGGCCGACGGTGAGCGCGACCATCGCGGCAGAGACGGTGCGGCCCAGACCGATCCGCGACGACAACCACGGCGCGGCCAGCCCGGCCGCCGCGAAGCACAGCGCGGGCAGGGTGGTCAACAGACCCGCCCACGTGGCGGTCACCCCGAGGTCGGTGCGCATGTCGCCGAGCAGCGGGGCGACGCTCGTGACGGCTGGGCGCAGATTCAACGCGGTCAGGATCACCGCCACGGCCAGCAGCGCGCCCCCGGCGATCGTCGGGGCCCGACCCGAGGCGGGCGAAGCGGCGTCGGCCGCGGTCGCCAGGCCGGCCGCCGGGGCGTCGATGTCGTGCTTCGGGCTGCTCACCTTGCTAGAGTGCCATACATCCCATGATTGGACGAAAGGGTATTTTGTGCCGTTGAGCACTGCGCGCCGCACCGGGCTGGTCGACCAGGTCATCGACCAGCTGCGCCATGCAGTCGCCGTCGGGGAGTGGTCCGTCGGAGAGCGCATCCCCAACGAGGCCGTGCTGGTCGAAACACTGGGGGTGGGCCGCAACACCGTGCGCGAGGCGGTCCGTGCCTTGGCGCACGCCGGGCTGCTGGAGGTGCGCCAGGGGGACGGCACCTACGTCCGCGCCACGAGTGAGGTGTCGGGTGCGCTGCGCCGGCTCTGCGGCGCCGAACTGCGCGACGTCCTGCAGGTACGGCGCGGTCTGGAAGTCGAGGCCGCGCGCCTGGCCGCGGCGCACCACACCGACGACGACCTCACCGTCCTGCGCGAATTGCTGCTGCGCCGCGACGACTGCATGGCGACCGGCGACACCGACGAATTCGCCCGCGCCGATGCCGAATTCCACCTCGCCGTGGTCGCGAGCTCACACAACGCCATGCTGCTCGAGCTCTACCGCGGGCTGATGGAGGCCATCACCGCCAGCGTCGCCACCACCCACGAGAAGCCCGTGGAGATCGTCGATCACGGCCTGTTGCTCGACCACATCGCGGCGGGCGACGTCGAGCAGGCGGCCCGCACCGCGGGCGCCCTGCTCGACGGAATCCTGGCCGGCCTGGCCAGCGGCTGCTAGCTCAGCCGACCGAACGTCCCGCGCCTTCCCAGAACTGCTTCCGCACGGCCTTCTTGTCCGGCTTGCCCAGCGCCGTGATCGGCACCGAGTCGACGACGACCACCTGCTTGGGTGACTGGACCGGGCCTTTCCGCTCCTTGACCGCGGCCTGGATCTCGGCGATCATCGTCGCCACCGCGGCCTCGTCGGTCGCGGCGTCGGGACGCAGGACCACCACCGCGGTCACCGCCTCACCCCACTTCTCGTCGGGTGTTCCGATCACACATACCTGGGCGACCGAGGGATGTTCGGCCACGACGTCTTCGACCTCACGGGGGAAGACGTTGAACCCGCCGGTGACGATCATGTCCTTGGTGCGGTCGACGATGTAGTAGAAGCCGTCCTCGTCTTCGCGGGCCAGGTCTCCGGTGTGCATCCAGCCGTCTTTGAAGGTCTCGGCCGTCGCGTCGGGCAGGTTCCAGTACCCGCCGGACAGCAGCGGGCCCGATACGCAGATCTCGCCGACCTCACCCTGGGGTACCGGCTGGCCGTCGTCACCGAGCAGCGCCACCCGCGCGAACAGCGTCGGCCGCCCGCAGGACGTCAGCCGCTTCTCGTCGTGGTCCTTCTTGGCCAGATAGGTGATCACCATCGGCGCCTCGGACTGCCCGTAATACTGCGCGAAGATGGGCCCGAACCGGCGGATCGCCTCCTTCAGCCGCACCGGATTCATCGCCGACGCGCCGTAATACACCGTTTCCAGCGACGACAGGTCGCGGGTGTGGGAGTCGGGATGGTCCATCAGCGCATAGATCATCGACGGCACCAGCATCGTCGCGGTGATCTTCTGCTCCTCGATCACCTTGAGCACCTCGGCCGGATCGAACTTGGTCATCACCCGCAGCTCGCCACCCTTGACGATGACCGGGGTGAAGAACGCCGCCCCGGCATGCGAGAGCGGGGTGCACATCAAGAACCGTGGGTTCTCCGGCCATTCCCACTCGGCCAACTGCACGGTGGTCATCGTCGTGATCGACTGCGTCGTCCCCATCACGCCCTTGGGCTTTCCGGTGGTGCCGCCGGTGTAGGTGAGTCCCCCGATGTGATCGAGCGGAAGGTCGGCCGCGGCCAGCGGCTTGGCCGGGTACTTCGCCGCCTCAGCTGTCAGATCCACCGCGGCCACCCCGCTGTCGGCGAGTTCCTGGGGGACGGGACCGATGGTGAGCACCTGCTTGAGCGACGGCACCTTCTGCATCAATCCCAGCGCGCGCTCGACGAACATCGGCTGCGGATCGATGATCAGCGACGTCACCTCGGCATCGGAGAGCACATAGGCGTGGTCGTCCAGGGAGCCGAGCGGGTGCAGCGCGGTGCGGCGATACCCCTGGGTCTGGCCCGCGCCGATGATCATCAGCACCTCGGGCCGATTGAGAGAGAGCAGCCCGACCGCGGCACCGGTGCCGGCGCCGAGCGCCTCGAAGGCCTGGATGTACTGACTGATGCGGTCGGCGAGTTCGCCACCGGTCATCGTGGTGTCCCCGAGGAACAGCACCGGCTTGTCTTTGTGGCGCTTGAGCGCGCCGACGGTCAGGTGGCCGGAGTGCAACGGATGGCGCAACAAGTCACTCATGGCCTACAGACTAGAACGTGTTCCAATTCCAGTCATCGAGTGCTCGCAAATTGACGACTCCGGCGTGGAAGTCGCTCGTCAACGCAACTTCCACGCCGAATCGTCGGCGCACTACTTCCAGACACCCTCTTTCTTCCACCGCAGCTCCTTCTGGACCCATTCGTTGTCCTGCGGGAACTCCTCGGTCTCGGTGATGCGGCGCACCTCGAGTCGTGCGCCGGGGCCCAACGGGCACTTCACCGCCCACTGCTTGGCCTCCTCGATCGACGACACCGCTACCACCCAGAACCCGTTGAACAGCTCTTTGGCTTCGGTGTACGGACCATCGGTCACCACCGGGGTCCCGGAGTCGAAGTCGACGACGAAGCCGTCCTCGGGACCGGCCAGGCCCTCGCCGGCCAGCAGCACGCCGGCCTTGATCAGCTCCTCGTTGAAACGGCCCATCGCGGCGATCACGTCCTCGAAGTCGACGTTCGCCATCGCTTCCTCCGCCGCGGGAGTCGAGCGCAGGATCAGCATGTAGCGGGTCATCGTGTCTCTCCTTCTATTTCAGGGAAGGGGCCCGTACCAGTGTCGCGCCGGAACGTTCCGGGGGCCCACGTCTATCCGTCGAACGGCATCGGCGGGAATCGACACGACCTGCCTGAGAATTTTCGGCAATCTTTGCCACATCGAGAAGTTAATGTGCATACTCATCTCCGACGGATGGTTGAGAGTGCGTGGGGGCGCCGGAGAGGTATTTGTCGCTGACGTCATTTATGCCCGCTGGACGTCGATATCCTGCACGAACAGGAGCCAGAGAGATCGCCGATGCTGCCGACATGCTCAGCAATAAGTAAATGACGATTCAAAAGAGTGCGAGTCCTTCTGGAGAACCTTCGAGGGATACGGCACCCGACGCAGGCGTGCAGGAGATCACCGACTGGGCCGGTGGCTACGTCTCGCGGCACCCGCTGGCGTCGCTGACTACGGTCGGAGACCAGTTCGTCCTCGGGGTGCGGACGATCCAATATCTCATCATCGACCTGCTGACCGGGCGCTTCCAATGGCAGGAATTCATCCGGCAGGGCGCTTTCATGGCCGGCACCGCGGTGCTGCCGACCGTGCTGGTGGCGCTGCCGATCGGCGTGACGCTGTCGATCCAGTTCGCGTTGCTGGCCGGCCAGGTCGGCGCCACGTCGCTCGCCGGTGCCGCGAGCGGACTGGCGGTGATCCGGCAGGCGGCGTCGCTGACCGCGGCGATCCTGATGGCCGCCGCCGTGGGCTCGGCGATCACCGCGGATCTCGGCTCGCGCAAGATGCGCGAGGAAACCGACGCCATGGAAGTGATGGGGGTGTCGGTGGTGCGCCGACTCGTCGTCCCCCGGTTCGCGGCCGCGGTCATGGTCGGTGTCGCGCTCACCGGTGTCGTCTGCTTCGTAGGTTTCCTGGCGAGCTATCTGTTCAACGTGTACTTCCAGAACGGCGCGCCCGGCAGCTTCGTCGCCACCTTCGCCGCCTTCGCCACGACGGGCGACATGATCGTGGCTCTGGTCAAGGCAGTGGTGTTCGGGGCCATCGTCGCGGTGGTGTCCTGTCAGAAAGGAATGTCCACCAAGGGTGGTCCGACCGGGGTGGCGAACTCGGTCAACGCCGCCGTGGTCGAATCGATCCTGGTGCTGATGGTGGTCAACGTCGCGATCAGCCAGCTCTACATCATGATGTTCCCGCGGGTGGGGCTGTAGACCGATGGCCGCATCCCAGTTCACCCCGGCCCTGTTCGCTCCGGCGCGAAAGCTCTACCAGCGCACCACCGGACCCATCGTGCGGCTCGGCCACATGCTGGTCTTCTTCGGCCGCGCGCTCGCCGGCATCCCCGTCGCCTTCACGCACTACCGCAAGGAGTTCGTCCGTCTGCTCTCCGACATCGCCTGGGGCAACGGATCGTTGGTGGTGGGCGGGGGCACGGCGGGCGTGGCGATCGTGCTGGGTATCACTGTCGGTGCGCTGGTGGGGATCGAGGGCTACA
>CAXEZH010000024.1:0-11518 GCA_964000695.1 uncultured Mycolicibacterium sp.
GAGATCGCCGCGGCCGCCGATCTGGTGAAGGGCAAGCTGACCGCGGTGCCGGTCGCCGTGGTGCGGGGGCTGCAGCTGCACGACGACGGGTCCTCGGCGCGCACGCTGGTGCGGGCCGGCGAGGAGGATCTGTTCTGGCTGGGCACCGAGGAGGCCATCGCCCTCGGTCGTTCGCAGGCTCAGCTGCTGCGGCGCTCGGTGCGCCAGTTCAGCGACGAACCCGTCGACCCGGCGGTGATCGAGGCCGCGGTGGCCGAGGCGCTGACCGCGCCCGCTCCGCATCACACGCGGCCGGTGCGGTTCGTGTGGGTGCAGGACCGCGAGGCGCGTCTGGCGTTGCTCGATGCGATGAAGGATCGGTGGCGCGCCGACCTGTCCGGCGACGGCCGTGACCCCGAGTCGGTGGAGCGTCGGGTCGGCCGCGGCCAGATTCTCTACGACGCGCCCGAATTGGTGATTCCGTTCATGGTTCCCGACGGTGCGCACACCTATCCCGACGAACGTCGTACCGCTGCCGAGCACACCATGTTCACCGTCGCGGCCGGCGCTGCGGTGCAGGGGTTGCTCGTCGCGCTGGCGGTGCGCGGGGTGGGCAGCTGCTGGATCGGGTCGACGATCTTCGCCCCGGATCTGGTGCGCTCGTCACTCGACTTGCCCGAGGACTGGGAGCCGCTGGGCGCGATTGCGATCGGACATGCCTCGGGTGGCCCTCCCCCGCCGCGAGACCCGGTGCCGACCGACGGGCTGCTGGTGCGGCGATGAGCGCTTGCGCGAAGAGCAGACGGTCCCGATGAGCGCTTGCGCGAAGAGCAGACGGTCCCGATGAGCGCTTGCGCGAAGAGGTCCCGATGACGCTGCACCAGTCCGCGATCGACGTGCTGGGCGCCTGGCGCCCGGAGGACCCCGCGCAGGATTCACTGCGTCACGCGGTGTTGGCGTTTCTCGACACTCGCGCCGACGCGTGCCTGCGCGAGTGCGTGCCCGGCCACATCACCGCCTCGGCGCTGGTGCTCGACCACGACGGGACCCACGCGCTGTTGACGCTGCATCCCCGGGTGGGGCGCTGGCTGCAGCTGGGCGGGCACTGCGAACCGTCGGATCCCACTCTGATCGCCGCGGCGCTGCGCGAAGCCACCGAGGAATCCGGCATCGACGGGCTGACCATCGCGCCCACGCCGGCAGCGCTGCATGTACACCCGGTGACATGCTCACTCGGCGTGCCGACGCGGCATCTCGATGTGCAGTTCGTCGTCCGCGCTCACGCCGGCGCGCAGATCGCCGTCAGCGACGAGTCACTCGACTTGAAGTGGTGGCCGCTGGCTGAGCTGCCCGACGACACCGACTTCGGCCTGGCCCAACTCGCCCACGCCGCCAAGCTCTCTGGACTCGCGAAATAGGATTCCGGGCTGCTATCGAGGGGTTATCCACAACCCTGGGTTCTCACTCGCTGTGACGGCGTCGCGAGCCGCCATGCTCATACGTCATGGGGGGAGTCATCGTCGGGTCCGCGTCGATCAAGGGTGGAATGCTCACCCGCGCCCAACTCCGGTGGAATTACCGCGCGATCTATCCCGACGTCTACGTGCCGCGTGATGTCGAGCCGGACCTGGCGACCCGCGCCCGAGGTGCTTGGCTGTGGTCGCGGCGGCGCGGAATCATCACCGGCCGCGCCGCAGCCGCGCTTCATGGCGCACGCTGGGTGGACGACGATGCGCCGGTCGAGGTCTTGTGGTCCAACAACTATTCGCCGAAGGGCGTCATCACCCGACGTGACCGGATCGCGCCCGGAGAGATCACCTGGATCAAGGGCATGCCGGTGGCCACACCTGCGCGTGCTGCCCTCGACCTGGGACGCTACCTGCCGCACAGCCAAGCCGTCGCACATCTCGACTCCATCGGGCGCGCTACCGGCGTCGCCTCGGCAGACATACTGGAGCTGGCCCATCGCTACAAAGGGACCAAAGGTGTACGGAGATGCCGCCGGGCGGTCGACCTCATGGACGCCGATGCCCAATCCCCGCAAGAGACACGTATTCGCCTGGCATTGATCAAGGCTGGTTTCCCGCGGCCCGAAACTCAGATCCCGCTGTTCGACGTCAGCGACTATCCGTTCGCGTACCTCGATATGGGCTGGCGCGACAAGAAGATTGCGGTCGAGTATGACGGCGAGCACCACCGTACTGATCCCGACCAATACAGATGGGACATTCTGCGGCCACGCAGAATATTGGCCCTGGGCTGGATCCACATCAAGGTAATCGCCGGCGACAACGAGTTCATTCATCACGTCAAGCAGGCCTGGCTGCTCCGCGAGCGAGAAGCCAGGGCTGTAGATCGGCCTGCCTGAGCAGCCAGGAATCCTATTTCGCGGCCAAAAGGCCCCAAAAGCCCAGCTAGATGTCCGAGGAGAAGCGCACGCCGCCGTCGGGAATCGTGATCCCCGGCCACACCCGGGCTCCGCGCAGCAGCTCGCAGCGGGCTCCGATGTCGGCACCGTCGCCGATCACCGCGTCGCGCAGCAACGCCCGCGGCCCGATCCGCGCGCCGAAGCCGATGATGGAGCGTTCGATCACCGCGCCGGCGCCGACGGTCACGCCGTCGAAGATCACCGCCCCGTCCAGGCGCGCTCCCCCGGCCACCTCGGCGCCACGGCCGACGACGGTGCCGCCGATCAGCAGGGCTCCGGGGGCGACGCCGGCGCCGTCGTGCACCAGCGACTCGCCGCGATGGCCTTTCAACGCCGGCGACGGCGCGATGCCGCGCACCAGGTCCGCCGAGCCGCGCACGAAGTCCTCGGGGGTGCCCATGTCACGCCAGTAGGTGGAGTCGACGTAGCCGCACACCCTGAATCCGTCGGTGAGCAGGCCGGGGAACACCTCGCGTTCGACCGACAGCGCCCGGCCTTTGGGGATCCGGTCGATCACCGACTTCTTGAACACGTAGCAGCCGGCGTTGATCTGGTCGGTCGGCGGGTCCTGGGTCTTCTCCAGGAATGCGGTCACCGCGCCATCGGAATCGGTTGGCACACAACCGAATGCGCGGGGGTCGCCGACGCGCACCAGATGCAGCGTGACGTCGGCGTCACGCTCGGCATGTGAGTCCAGCAGCGCACCCAGGTCGCAGCCGGACAGCACGTCGCCGTTGAACACGATCGCGGTGTCGTAGCGCAGCTTGGACGCGACGTTGGCGATGCCGCCGCCGGTGCCCAGCGGTTCGTCCTCGACGACGTAGTCGATCTGCAGCCCGAACTTGGAGCCGTCACCGAATTCCTGCTCGAACACCCGCGCCTTGTACGAAGTGCCGAGCACGACGTGCTCGATGCCGGCGTCGGCGATCCGCGACAGCAGGTGGGCCAGGAACGCCAAGCCCGCCGTCGGCAGCATCGGCTTGGGAGCCGACAACGTCAGCGGCCGCAATCGCGTGCCCATGCCGCCGACCAGAATGACGGCGTCCACTTGTGCAGGATTGACCATCAGCGCTGCCCTTTCGCCTGCGCCCTGCGGGCCTGTCGACGTGAACTCCGGACGACCAGGCGCGCTCGCGCCCCCAACGCCCCCCGAAAAGCCCACCGTAGCGGCGCCTGCCACCACTTGGGGTAGCGATCCGCGAGAAAAGTGTAGGTGCTGACGTGGTGCGCGGCTAGGTTGCGGGCCGGGTCGCGGCCGGTGGAGTGGCCTTTGGCGTGCAACACCTCGGCGGCGGGCACGTAGATGTTCTGCCAGCCTGCGCGGCCGAACCGATCGCCGAGGTCGACGTCTTCCATGTACATGAAGTAGCGCTCGTCGAAGCCGGACACCTCCGCGAACGCCGCGCTGCGCAGCAACAGACACGATCCGGACAGCCAGCCGACGGCGCGTTCGCTGGGGGTGGCCCTGTCCTGGCGGTAGGCCGCGGTCCACGGGTTGGACTTCCACACCGGGCCGACGACGGCGTGCATGCCGCCGCGGATGATGCTGGGCTGGTGGCGCGCCGACGGGTAGATCGAGCCGTCCGGGTCGAGGATCAGCGGCCCGAACGACGCCGCCGAGGGCCAGCGCCCGGCCGCCTCGATCAGCAGGTCGATGCTGTCGGGACCCCACTGCACGTCGGGGTTGGCGACGACGAAGAAGTCGGTCGACGAGGTCAGGCCGTATTCGGCGACCGCGCGGTTGATGGCGCTGCCGTAGCCGAGGTTGCCGCCCATGCGCAGCAGCCGGGCGTTCGGGTAGCGCTCGACGGCTTCTTCGGGGGCGCCGTCGGTGGAGCCGTTGTCGGCCATCAGCACGGTGACGGGCCGCTGGGTGGCGTGGGCCAGCGACGCCAGGAACCGGTCGAGGTGCGGGCCCGGCGAGTACGTCACCGTCACGACGTAGAGTTCGTCGCTCACGCGCGGCCTGCCCATCTCACGGCGTAGAGGGTAGCGGGCGCACCGCCGTAAATCGCCGCCACCGTCAGCGCGACGCCCCGATCGCCGCGGCCAGGGCGGCGCGCCAGTCCCGCAGCGGGGTGAGCCCCGCCTCTTCGGATTTGACCGCCGACAGCGCCGAGTACGGCGGGCGCGGCGCGGGCCGGGGCTGCTGATCGCCGGTGACCGGCTTGACGCGCGATGGGTCGGCGCCGAGCTCGTCGAAGACGGCCTGGGCCTGCTCGAAGCGGCTGACCGCGCCGGCGTTGGCGGCGTGCAGGACGGGTTCGCGGATCGCGCTGTCGGCGATCTGCAGGATCGCCGTGCACAGGTCGGCGGCGTAGGTGGGTGAGCCGATCTGGTCGGCGACCACCTCGACGTCGCCGTCTCCCGCCGCGCGCCGGCGCATGGCGGCGACGAAGTCGGAGCCGTCGGCGCCCTCGTAGACCCAGGAGGTGCGCACGATGCCGGCGTCGGGCATCGCGGCCAGCACGGCGAGTTCGCCGCGCAGCTTGGTGCGGCCGTACACCGACAGCGGCCCGGTGGCGTCGTCGATGTCGTACGGGCGCGGCCCACCGCCGGCGACGTCGGAGAAGTCGCCGCTGAACACATAGTCGGTGGAGAGGTGGATCAGGTCGGCGCGGGCGCGGGCGCAGGCGTGCGCGACGTTCTCGGCGCCGGTGACGTTGACGGCGAACGCCCGGTCGGCGTCGGTCTCGGCGTCGTCGACCTTGGTGTAGGCGGCGCAGTTGACGACGACGTCGCCGGCGGTGATGAAGCGTTCGGCGGCGGTGGCATCGGTGATGTCCCAGTCGGCTGATGTGAGCGCCACCACGGTGCGGCCCTGGGCCCGGGCCTGAGCTGCCAACACGCGTCCCACCATGCCGCCAGCTCCGGAAATAACGATTCGGCGGTCCATGTCACGAGTTTGGCACGCCCGTGTCACCTCCCCGGCTCGCGGGGCATCCGCCAGTAGCCTGGGCAAATGCCTGCTGCTCAGTTGATGCGTGTCATCTCGGTGGCCGTGGCGATGTTGATCGTCGTGACCACGGGGGTCGCGTGGGGCAAGATCCGCTCGTTCGAGTCCGGGATCAACCACATCAACCCGATGGCGCTCGGCGACGGCGGCGAGGACGGCGCGATCGACATCCTGCTGGTCGGCAACGACAGCCGCACCGACGCGCACGGCAACCCGCTGTCGGCCGAGGAGCTGGCGGTGCTGCGCGCCGGCGACGACGTGTCGACCAACACCGACACCATCGTGTTGATCCGCATCCCGAACAACGGTGAGTCGGCGACGGCGATCTCGATCCCCCGCGACTCCTACGTCGAGGCACCGGGCCTGGGCAAGATGAAGATCAACGGCGTCTACGGCTCGGTGCACCTGGAGGAGCTGAAGAAGCTCGTCGAGGATCAGGGTGTCGATCCGGCCGTCGCCGAACCCGAAGCCGTCGCGGCGGGCCGCGAGGAGCTGATCAAGACGGTCGCGAACCTGACCGGGGTGACGGTCGACCACTACGCCGAGATCGGGCTGCTGGGCTTCTCGCTGATCACCGACGCGCTCGGCGGGGTCGACGTGTGCCTCAACGAGCCGGTCTACGAACCGCTTTCGGGTGCGGATTTCCCGGCGGGCTGGCAGAAGCTGAACGGCCCACAGGCGCTGAGCTTCGTGCGCCAGCGCCACGACCTGCCGCGTGGCGACTTGGACCGGGTGACGCGCCAGCAGGCGGTGATGGCCTCGCTGGCCCACGACGTCATCTCGAGCAAGACGCTGTCGAGCCCGGCGACGCTGAACCGGTTGGAAGAGGCGGTGCAGCGTTCGGTGGTGCTGTCCGACGACTGGGACATCATGGATTTCATCACCCAGCTGCAGGAGCTGGCCGGCGGCAACGTCGCGTTCTCCACCATCCCCATCGTGGAGGAGGCGGGCTGGAGCGACGACGGCATGCAGAGCGTGGTGCGGGTGGACCCGGCCGAGGTCAAGGACTGGGTGTCGAGCCTGCTCAACGATCAGGACGAAGGCAAGACCGAGGAGCTGACCTACTCCGCCGACCAGACCGTCGCCGAGGTGCTCAACGACACCGACGTCAACGGCATGGCCGCTGCGGTGTCGCATGTGCTGTCGACCAAGGGCTTCACGGCCGGCAACGTCGGTAACAACGAGGGCGAGAAGGTGACCACCAGCCAGGTGCAGGCCGCCGCGGTCGACGATCTGGGCGCCCAGGCGGTGGCCGCCGACCTGGGCGGGTTGCCGGTGGTCGAGGACCAGACGGTGCCGCCGGGGTCGGTGCGGGTGGTGCTCGCCGACGACTACACCGGTCCGGGTTCGGGTCTGGACGGCTCGGATGTGACGTTGATGGGCGGCGATTCGATGGAGACGGGCGTGGTGACCGACACCGGTGAGCTCGCGCCGGCGCCGCCGCAGATCATCACGGCGGGCACCAACGATCCCAAGTGCGTCAACTGACGTGACGAATCTGACCTCGGAGATCCTCGATCCGCTGCTCGCGGCGAACCCGGCGGGCCCGCGCATCACCTTCTACGACGACGCCACCGGTGAGCGCATCGAACTCTCCTCTGTCACTCTGGCGAACTGGGCCGCCAAAACCGGAAATTTGCTCCGCGACGAGTTGGGCGCGACCACGGGCACCCGGGTGGCGGTGCTGCTGCCGGCGCACTGGCAGACCGCGGCGGTGCTGTTCGGCATCTGGTGGATCGGTGCCGAGGTGGTGTTGTCCGGGGCTTCGGACTGCGACATCGCGCTGTGCACTGCCGACCGGCTGGACGACGCCGACGCCGCGGTCGGCATGGGTGAGGTTGCGGTGCTGTCGCTGGACCCGTTCGGCAAGCCGGTCCCCGATCTGCCGATCGGCGTGACCGATTACGCGACAGCCGTGCGTGTGCACGGTGATCAGGTGGTGCCCGAGCGCGCCCCGGGCCGGGCGCTGGACGGCCGGTCGGTCGACGACGTGCTTGCTGCGGCGCGGGCGTCGGCGGCGGCCCAGGGCCTGACGGGCTCCGACCGCGTGGCGTCGACGGCCGCGTGGGACACCGCCGACGAGCTGATCGCCAACCTGCTCGCGGTATACGTCACAGGCGCCTCACTGGTACAGATGGCGAACTTGGATAGCTCTTTGCTGGACCGCCGAACCGTTAACGAGAAATTGACGCGCTCGATACCGTGACCATATTGTTTCCGTAGTCACACTCTGTTCTCAGGTTGATCATCGAGGCTAGAGTGCGTCAGGGGGTTACAGTTCTGGCAAAGACGGAGGCCGCCGATGTCGTCGACCATCACCGCAATCGCGGTCATAGGGGTTCTGGCAATCTGGCATGTCCGCAACCTCCGTCATCCCGGCTGGCGCGCCAGTTCCGACGGACGGTTCAACATCTACTGCGGCTACTTCCTCGTGATCATCGCCGCGTACTGGTTGGTGAGCGCCCCCACCGCAACCGCGTGGGAGTGGGCGCTGGGCAATGCCTGGGCCCTGGCGGCGATGGTGGCCTTCGTGTCGGGCTTCGCCCAGCTGAATCGCGCCACGGCGCGCCACGCCGAGTTCGCGCAGCTGCTCGAGGCCCTGGAGCCGGTGCCGGCCGGCGAGCGGCGCGATTAGGTTCGGCCAAATCCTCGGTCGTCACTGGCAGCCGTTGTCGCCCTTGTTGTTTGGGTCCGCGGCCGCGTCGACCCGGTGACTGTCACCCCTTTGCGCATCACCACATAAGGCTTCTACCTGCCGTTTCGCCAGAGACCGCCTCCACCGCAGGCCTAGAGCAGCAAAGCGATGAGATCCTCTAATTCACCGGCAATAAGTTTGCTGAAAAGCTGAGTGGAACCTTAACGACTAGTGCCACTAATTGGCTGACGCGCACTTAAAGTCTTTTGAACAGGTAATTCACTGCAAGGTGAATGCGCCAGGGCGGCCAGGTCTTGACGCTATCCCGATAGCGAAAATTTACTGATTAGCTCCCCAAACGATGGCGGCAATATTGACGTGCTTGAATACCGCCCGTGAAACTGAGCACCTGGACCGCCACGGTCCTTGCCACCCCGGCGGTCGCCACCGGCGTCTGCCTTCTGTGTGCGTCGACGGCGCAAGCTGCGCCCGATGATGCCGGCTCCGAGACGAGCAGCGCCGCTGCCTCGTCGGCCGCGGATACCTCTGCCAGCAGTTCCACCGACAGCGACGACACGTCAGCCGACTCCACGGCCACCGACACCGACGACGGCGGCGGCTCAGTCGCCGGTTCGGACGGCCTCGATGACGACGACGACGTCGATGCCGCCGACCTCAGCGCCGACGTCGAGGACGAGACCGACGAGGACCTCGACAACTCGTCGGCCGATCCCGGCCCGCATTACGTCCCGACGACGGTGCGCGAGACGCTCGTCACGGGCGACGCCGTCGACGTCGACGGTGACGGGGTCGATGACGGCCCCGTCGATGAGGACGAGGATGACGCCCCGGCCGACGACGAGCCCGCTGACGACGATCCCGTCGATACCGTTCCGGTTGCGCTGGAGCAGATTTCGGACGCCAAGGAAGACCTGCGGGAAGCGACCTGGGACAGCGGCAACGTGCTGGCCGGGCTGGCGGCGATGTTGCCGCAGATGTACCTGTCTGGCGCATCCGCCTCGCTGGAACGCTGGCAGCAGAACCACCTGCTGCTGCAGCAGCGCTATGCCGAAACCTATGACGATCCGTTCGCCCACTGGCTGGCCGGAGTGCGCATCGAGAACAGCATCCAGCGCACCGTCCGCGTCCAGGACCAGCTCGAGGCGGCGGAGAAGCTACTCACCGTCGTCGGCTGGTTCGGAACCGCGTCCCAGATGGAGGCGATCGGCCAGCTGATCGGCACCGCCGCCGACAACGGCCTCGTGTACCAGATCGTCAAGATGGAGCTGCAGTACAACGGCGACAACCCGGTCCGCACCGAGCCCGTGATCTACATCTCGGTCAACGGCGGCAAGCCGGCTCCGGTGCTCGTCGACACCGGGTCACTGGGCCTGATCATCGACCCACGAGACGTCGGCGTGGACGGTATCGGTGAACCCACCGGCACCGGCACAGCGAGCTACGGCGACGGGTCTTCAGTGTTCTTCTGGGATTCCTACGACATCCCGATCTCGGTGGATGGCGTGGAATCGTCGCCGACTCAGATCCTCGTCGTCGAGCTGCAATCCGCACAAGGGTTCACCGACTACAACGGTGACTACGTGGGCGTGTTGGGAATCGGCGCGAACGCCGGAGGGCCGGGCGAGTTCAACCCGTTCCTGTCCATGCCGGGCCTGCTGAGCCAGGGTGTGTTGTTCGACGAACGGCGTCGTCGCCTGATCCTGGGGCCCAACCCGTACGGCGCACGGACGACGATCCCCGGGGCTCCGTCGAGCCAACTGCAGGTGAAGATCGGTGACGGTGAGAAGACGCTTGTCGACACCTGGGTGGATTCCGGCGGCATCCTCGGCTCGGTGCCGGACAACGTCTACGGCGACGGTCCTGAAGTGCCGCCCGGAACGGTGGTCTCGGTGTACACCGAGGACGGCGAAACCCTGCTGTACTCGTACACGACGACGCGCAAGAACACCTTGAGCGTCACCGACAGCGAGGACGATCCCCGCTTCAACACCGGGTTCACCCCGTTCAGCCTCGGCACGCTGTACTTCAGCTTCGCCGGGGCAGGATCGACCAGCTTCAACTACTGACACCTCTCGCCTTCGCGCCGTCACTCCCCGGGGTGACGGCGCGTCGGCGTTTTGGGGCGAATGCGCTGTCAGATCCGCTGCCCCGATACCCTCAGCGGCATGGCCTCTGTTGACCGCTCCCCCCTCGACGCAGCCCTGCTCAACTCCGCCATCTCGGACACCGAATGGCGCCGCGTCGAGGTGGTCGAGGAGACGGGGTCGACGAACGCCGACCTGACGTCGCGCGCGGCGGCCGGGGAGGACATCGGCGGGGCGGTGTTGCTGGCCGAATACCAGAGCGCCGGGCGGGGACGGCACGGCCGCAGCTGGTCGGCGCCGGCCCGCTCGCAGCTCTCGATGTCCGTCGCGGTCGCCACCGAAGGGGTCCCGCCCGTGGGCTGGGGCTGGCTGCCGCTGCTGACCGGGCTGGTCGTCGCGCAGACGGTCCGCGACCTGGGCGTCGATGTCGGGCTGAAGTGGCCCAATGATGTGTTGGTCGGCGACGGCAAGCTGGCCGGGATCCTGGCCGAGGTGTCAGCCCCGGTGGTGGTGATCGGGCTGGGGTTGAACGTGTCGTTCGACGAGACCGAGCGACCGGACCCCAACGCGGTGTCGCTGTCGATGCTGGGCCATGACGCGGACCGCAACGAATTGGCGATCTCCCTGCTGCAGGGACTCAGCGCCCGCCTCGCGCACTGGCGCGCCGCGGCCGGCGCGGATGCCGACCTTGCCGCCGACTACCGCAATGCCAGCACCACGATCGGCACCCGAGTGCGGGCGGTGTTGCCCGGAGACTCCGAAATCGTCGGTGTGGCAACGGGTATCGACGATGCCGGTCGGCTGCTCATCGACGACGCCGGCACCACGGTCACCGTGTCAGCCGGCGACATCACCCACCTGCGTCCGGCCTAGCGCTCGCGCATGATCGTGGTCAGCAGGTCCACGATCCGCTGTTGACCAGCCGCGGCCGCGTCGAACCTGCCGCGCATCTCCATGAAACCCTGATCAACCTGCTCGAACTTCCGGTCGACGTGCTCGCGTAGGTCGACGAAGTCCTGGCGAAGCGCGTTGAAGCTGGCAGTCGTGGCGTTGCGAAAGTCGCGAAGCTCGCCGCGGATCTCGCTGACGTCGCGATCGGCAGCGCCGGCCAGCACCCGCGCGGCCGCCGCGTCCTGCTGAGTGACCTGCACTTTGGCGGTCAGGTCGCGCACCTGGTTCTCCAGAGCTTCGACGCGCGGTTCGAGGTCGCCGGACTCCATATGGGGAGCTTACCGAGACGAGCAGGCATCGAGGAGCACCAATTGTTCGCGAGCGTGCTCCCTCGGTAGTGAAGACTCGAGATCCACTACAGGGAATGCACGTTCGCGGCCAGCCGGTCCTTACTTCAGCAGGGCGCGGCTCATCACCACGCGCTGAATCTGGTTGGTGCCCTCGTAGATCTGGGTGATCTTGGC
>CAXEZH010000025.1:0-20022 GCA_964000695.1 uncultured Mycolicibacterium sp.
AATCGCACACGATTTAATCGCCGCCTATTGACTCTGAGGTATGTCGAATCCAAATAGATCGTGCACGATAAAATCGAGAAAGATTTTGAACCTGAACCCTGGAGGAAAACCTCGCGAATGAACCGAATAACCCAAACCCCGCATCTTTCCCGCCGTCAGGTGCTGATCGCGGGAGGCCTTTCCGGACTTGGCCTGGCGTTGCTTTCCCAGGCCGCAGCAACAACCGCATTTTCAAAGATTGGAGACATCACCATGACCACTTTCACCACAACGGACGGAGTTGAAATCTTCTACAAGGACTGGGGTTCCGGCCGGCCCATCGTCTTCAGTCACGGCTGGCCACTGTCGTCGGACGACTGGGACAACCAGATGTTGTTCTTCGTGCAGCAGGGCTACCGCGTGATCGCCCATGACCGACGCGGTCACGGCCGCTCCACCCAGACCCCCGGCGGTCATGACCTCGACCACTACGCCGACGACCTCGCGGCGCTCACCGAGCACCTCGACCTGCGGGGCGCCATCCACGTCGGGCACTCCACCGGCGGCGGCGAGGTCGTCCGCTATCTCGCGCGACACGGGCAGAGCCGGGTCGCCAAAGCCGCCCTCATCAGCGCAGTGCCGCCGTTGATGGTGCGCACCGAAGCCAACCCCGACGGGTTGCCGAAGGACGTCTTCGACGATCTGCAGTCGCAACTGGCCGCCAACCGGTCGGTGTTCTACCGCTCGCTGGCCGCCGGGCCGTTCTACGGGTTCAACCGTCCCGGCGCCGAGCCCTCCGAGGCGATCGTCGAAAACTGGTGGCGCCAGGGGATGATGGGAGACGCGTTGTCCCACTACGACGGCATCGTGGCGTTCTCCCAGACCGATTTCACCGAGGATCTGACCAAGATCACCGTGCCCGTGCTGGTGATGCACAGTGTCGACGACCAGATCGTCCCCTACGTGGCATCGGGCCCGAAATCGGCTGAGCTGCTCCAGAACGCAACGCTGAAGACATACGAAGGTTTTCCGCATGGCATGCCGACCACTCACGCGGACACCATCAACGCCGACCTGCTCGACTTCATCAAGGACTGACGGCCTGGGGACGGATCCGCGTCGCGTTCCCCCACGTTCAGAATGCACTCACGGCGCTGCTCTCTCGAACTTTTACGCCGTAGCCGCAGTCTCAACGCCCCGGGAGTCGGGTGTGCTCGAGGTCTACCCAGCCGAGGCACCCCGCGCCGATGCTGCCCAGCCAGAGCCGCCCGTGGGCCTCGACGGCTGCGGTGACCATGCTGAAGTCCGGATGGGTGGTCCGCAGACCCGCAACCGATCGGCCGCTGTCGGGGTCGAACGCCACCGCCCACACCACCGACGCCGGTTTCGGCTGCAGGCGTGGAGGTAGTCGCCACACCATCTTGCGCAGCACCGGTGGCCCTGCCGCCAGGCGATCGGCCACCGGGTTGGCCGGGGTGACCATGGCACACCAGATCCGGCCGTCGGCCCCGGTCGACAAGTTGTCGGGCATCGCGGGCAGGTTGACCACCAGCGGTGTCAGCTCGCCCGCCTGCGGGCCGGTCAGCCAGTACTTGGACAGCCGCCGGCCCTGCGTCTCGGCGATGACCAGCGCCGAGCCGTCCGCGGTCAGCGTCACCCCGTTGGCGAAGTACAGACCGTCGACGACGGTGGTGACGGTGCCGTCCGGGTCGAGGCGGTGCAGCGCCCCGCGCCCGCGCGCCTCCAGGATGGCCCCGACATAGTGAGCCACCGTGAACGCGCTCGTCGACTCGGTGAAATAGACGGTGCCGTCGGCGGTTTCGACCACATTGGAGCAGAACTGCAAGATCCGGCCACCCACCTGCGTGACCAGGGCGGTGACCTCGCCGGTGGCGGTATCGACGCAGAGCAGCCCTTTCGGGCTGTCACACACCAGCAGCCGTCCGTCCGCGCGGAAACCCAGGCCGAGCGGACGCCCGCCGGTGTGGGCGATGACCTCGGCGCCGCTGGCGTCGGGGCGCAACCGCACGATGCCGCCGTCGTGGGCGCCGGTCCACAACTGGCCGTCACTGCCGACGCGGACGTCTTCGGGCTCCCCACCGGGCACCGGCACCAGGTTGATCACCGGAGCGGGAAAATCGGGCAGCGCGTCCACGGCAGGGGCCTGCCACCGCACCGGATCGACGGGCGGCCTGGACCTCGCGGTGACCTTCACACCAGAAGTCTCGCCGGAATTGCGCCCCGCGAGGGGAGTTCGCGCGAAAACGCGCCCGGAACGCAATTCCGGCGGAGACGTCTACATGCGTGCCGAGGCCTCGCTCAGTACGCCGTGCAGGATGTCGTAGATCGCGTCGAACTCCTTCTGCCCGCAGATCAGCGGCGGAGCCAACTGGACCACTGGGTCGCCGCGGTCGTCGGCGCGACAGTACAACCCGGCCTCCCACAGCGCCGGCGTCAGGAACCCGCGCAGCAGCCGCTCGGATTCCTCGTCGTTGAAGGTCTCCTTGGTGACCTTGTCTTTGACCAGCTCGATGCCGTAGAAGAACCCTTCGCCGCGCACGTCACCGACGATCGGCAGGTCGTGCAGCTTCTCGAGCGTGGCGCGGAACGCCGGCGCCATCTGCTTGACGTGGTCGTTGATGCCTTCACGTTCGAAGATGTCGAGGTTGGCCAGGGCCACCGCCGAGGACACCGGGTGCCCGCCGAAGGTGTAGCCGTGCCCGAACGTGGTCTTGCCGTCGTTGAACGGCTCGAACAACCGGTCGCTGGCGATCATCGCCCCGATCGGGGAGTACCCCGACGTCAGACCCTTGGCGCAGGTGATCATGTCGGGGACGTAATCGAAGTCGTCGCAGGCGAACATCGACCCGATGCGGCCGTAGGCGCAGATCACTTCGTCGGAGACCAGCAGCACGTCGTACTCGTCGCAGATCTCGCGGACCCGTTCGAAGTAGCCGGGCGGCGGTGGGAAGCAGCCGCCGGCGTTCTGGACGGGCTCCAGGAAGACGGCGGCGACGGTGTCGGGGCCCTCGAACTCGATGGCCTCGGCGATGCGGTCGGCACAGTAGGCCCCCCACGCCTTGATGTCGGTGTCATACGGCGCCGGTGCGCGGTAGAAGTTGGTGTTCGGCACCCGGAACCCGCCGGGGGTCAGCGGCTCGAACGGCTTCTTGAAGTCGGGCAGGCCGGTGATGGCCAGTGCGCCCTGCGGGGTGCCGTGATAGGCGATGGCCCGCGAGATCACCTTGAACTTGCCCGGCTTGCCGGTCAGCTTGAAGTACTGCTTGGCCAGCTTCCAGGCTGACTCGACGGCCTCGCCGCCACCGGTGGTGAAGAACACCCGGTTCAGGTCGCCGGGAGCGTAGTTGGCGAGACGCTCGGCCAGCTCGATCGCCGTCGGCGTGGCGTAGGACCACAACGGGAAGAACGCCAGCTTCTCGGCCTGCTTGGCGGCAGCCTCGGCGAGCTCCTTGCGGCCGTGGCCGGCCTGGACCACGAACAGTCCGGAGAGCCCGTCGATGTACTGGCGACCCTGGTCGTCCCAGATGTGGACACCCTCGCCGCGGGTGATGATCGGCGGGGTGATGCCGGCGCCGTGCCGGGCGAAGTGCCCCCACAGATGGCGGTTGGCCTTGGCGCCCAGATCGGTGGACACCTCGGGTGCGATATCGGTTGTTGTCATCGTGTTCCCCAATTATATTGCTGCTTAACAAGTTTGAGATAGACGAGCGTTTCTGTGGATATCACTCCCGGCAATGCGCGGATCTGGGTGTTGAGCAGGTCGAGCAGGCTGTCGTCGTCCTCGCAGACCACCTCGACGATCGCGTCGAAGGATCCGGCGGTGAGCACCACGTAGTCCACCGACTCGATGGCGGCCAGTTTCTCCGCGATCTTGGTGGTGTCGCCGGTGCAGCGGATGCCGATCATCGCCTGGCGCGCGAAACCCAGCTGCATCGGATCGGTGACCGCCACGATCTGCATGACGCCGGCGTCGACCATGCGCTGCACGCGCTGACGCACGGCCGCTTCGGACAGGCCGACCGCCTTGCCGATGCCCGCATAGGAGCGCCGGCCGTCCTGCTGCAGCTTCTCGATGATCGCCTTCGACAGCTCGTCGAGCTGGAACGCGGCCCCGGGGCGGGACTGGTTGACGCGGAAAGAGACGGGGCCGACGGCGCGCGGTATCCCCGGGTTAGCCATGCCGATGATTGTGCACGGAATCCGTCGTCGCAGGCAACCAGAACCATGAAATCACGCGTGGCAGGTATCTGACGCTGAGGTAATACGTACCCGCGGCGTGGCCATCCCGCACGCTGCGCGATAGCGTTGGGTACATGACTGTGGTTTCTTCGCAGACGGTGGCCGGCAGCTGGATCGACGGGGCGCCGGTGACCACCGGCGGCCCCACGCACACGGTGACCAACCCGGCCACCGGCGCGCCCGTCGTCCAGTTCGCCCTGGCCGGCCCGGGTGACGTCGACGCCGCGGTCGCGTCGGCGCGTCGCGCCCTGCCCGGCTGGGCCGGGGCCACCCCGGCCGAACGCTCCGCGGTGCTGGCCAAACTCGCCAAGCTGGCCGACGAAGCCACCGACACATTCGTCGCTGAGGAGGTCGCCCAGTGCGGCAAGCCGGTGCGGCTCGCCCGAGAGTTCGACGTGCCCGGCAGCATCGACAACATCGACTTCTTCTCGGGCGCCGCCCGGCTTCTCGAGGGCAAGGCGTCGGGCGAGTACTCGGGGGATCACACATCGTCGATCCGCCGGGAGGCCGTCGGCGTCGTCGCGACCATCACGCCGTGGAACTATCCGCTGCAGATGGCGGTGTGGAAGGTGATCCCGGCCCTGGCCGCCGGCTGCAGCGTCATCATCAAGCCCGCCGAGATCACCCCGTTGACGACGCTGACACTGGCCCGGCTGGCCAGTGAGGCCGGCCTGCCCGATGGGGTGTTCAACGTCGTCACCGGTGGCGGCGCCGACGTCGGCACCCGGTTGGCGGGACATGCGGGCGTCGACATGGTGACGTTCACCGGCTCGACGCCGGTGGGCCGCAAAGTGATGGCGGCCGCCGCTGTGCACGGGCACCGCACCCAGCTGGAACTGGGCGGCAAGGCGCCGTTCGTGGTGTTCGACGACGCCGACCTCGACGCCGCGATCCAGGGAGCGGCCGCCGGCGCGCTGATCAACACCGGCCAGGACTGCACCGCGGCCACCCGCGCGATCGTCGCCGCCGACCTGTACGACGACTTCGTCGCCGGGGTGGGCGAGCTGTTCGGCAAGATCGTGGTGGGCGACCCGGAGGATCCCGACACCGACATCGGCCCACTGATCACCGCGGCGCACCGCGCCAAGGTGGCGGGCATGGTGGAGCGGGCACCCGGCGAGGGGGGCCGGATCGTCACCGGCGGGGTCGCACCGGACGGGCCGGGGTCGTTCTACCGGCCGACGGTGATCGCCGACGTCTCCGAGCAGTCCGAGGTGTGGCGCGACGAGATCTTCGGACCGGTGCTGACCGTGCGCCCGTTCACCGATGACGACGACGCGCTGCGCCAGGCCAACGACACGGCCTACGGGTTGGCGGCCTCGGCGTGGACGCGTGACGTCTATCGCGCGCAGCGAGCGTCGCGGGAGATCCACGCCGGCTGCGTGTGGATCAACGACCACATCCCGATCATCTCGGAGATGCCGCACGGCGGGTTCGGCGCATCGGGGTTCGGCAAGGACATGAGCCAGTACTCGCTCGAGGAATACCTGTCGATCAAGCACGTGATGAGCGACATCACCGGCGTGGCCGACAAGGAGTGGCACCGCACGGTTTTCGCCAAGCGGTAGGTGGCCGCGAGAGTGCATTCCCGGTAGCTCATCCGGGAGAGCCGGCCTCAGGCGCGCGGCACCACGATCACCGGCACGTCCACGCCGGCGAGGATGCGGGCGGCGGTGGACCCCAGGAAGATTCGGCGCGGGGCAGCGAACCTGGACGACCCGACCACCAGCAGGTCGCCGTCCTCCCACTTCAGCTTCTTCAGCGCCGATTCCAGCGTCATGCCGGAGGCGACCAGGGATTCGATGTCGGGACTGTCCGGTACCGCCCGTGCCGCCTCGACGAGGTTCTTCTCGGCGGCGTCGACCTGTGCGGCCCGCACCTCCTTGGCGTCGGCGGCCTCGGCGAGGTTCTCCGCGGACACCAGCGACAGCATCCGGATCTCCAGTTGCGCCGCGCTGGCCAGCGTCAGCGCGAACGGTAGCGGATTGTCCTCACCGGGACGGGTGGGCACCGCGGCGGTCACGGCGTCGAACGAGTCGTCGGGATCCTCGGCGTAGCCGCGCGGGGCCAGCGCCACCGGGATCGGCGAGGTGTGCAGCAGTGCCCCGGTGACCGGGCCGATGGTGTGCCGGCCGAAGAAGCCGTCGCGGGCGCCGCCGACGACGATCAGATCCGAGTCGTGCTGCTCGGCGAACTCGATCAGCTTCTGCGCGAACGATTCTCCGACGGTCACCGTCGCTGCGGCATGGACTCCGTCGGCCGCCAGTGCCGCCACCGCTTTGGCGGCCCACTGCTCACCGTGTTCGATCAGCCACTGCTGGTACTCGGCCCGGCCGGGGTGCCCGTCGGGCAGCTCCTCGCGGACGACCAGCACGACGTCGACCGTCGCGTCGAAGGTGCGGGCGAGCGCGCTGGCCAGCGCGACGCCGTCGTCGCCGGTCGGGGTGGCAAGGTAGCCGACGGTCAGATGCATTGCAGGGCCTGCCTGTTCAGAAGGTGTCGGGAACTTTGACTTCGGTGGTGGCGTTGAGCGTCTCTCCCCGGAAGAACCGCTTGGTGCCGAAGGCGAAGCACAGCAGCATCAACGGGATGCCCAGCACCAGCATGCCGACGCCGAGCACGAACACTCCGCCCAGCGAGCCGAACGCGGTGTAGCCGTAGTCAGGCTGGATCATGTCCTTGGCGCTGATGACGAACGCCACCGCCATGAAGGTGCCGCCCAGGAACGGGAAGATGCCGCGGAAGAACAGGTTTCGCGTCGATTCGAACAGTGTGCGCCGGAAGTACCACACGCAGGAGAATGCGGTGATGCCGTAGTAGAACGCCACGGCCAGGCCCAACGAGGCGATGGAGTCGGCCAGCGCGTTCTCCGACAGGATCGTCAGCAGCAGATAGAAGAACAGCGCCGACAGTCCCATCACGATGGTGCCGAAGGCGGGAGTCATGTACCGCGGGTGCACGTAGGCGAACCGCTTCGGGATGGCCTCGTAGACGGCCATCGACAGCGTGCCGCGCGCGGTCGGCAGGATGGTGGTCTGCGTCGAGGACAGCGCCGACACCGACACGGTGAGCAGCAGCAGCGACGCAGCGAGGCTGCCCGCGACCGGTTCGCCCAGTACGGTGAGCACGTCGTCGGTGTTCATCGCGTTGTTCAACCCGATCCCGACGTCGCCGAACCCGGCGAACGACTGGATCGCGTAGGCCACCAGCACGTAGGTGCACACCAGGATGACGGTGGTGATCAGTGCCGCGATGCCTGGTGTCTTGCCGGGGTCCTTGGTCTCCTCGCCGACGGCCAGGCACGCGTCCCAGCCCCAGTAGATGAACACGCACAAGATGATCGCCGCGGCGATCGACGAGAGGTCGAGCCCGCTGGGCCACAGCCACGACAGCTGCGGCGTGATCGCCTGTGCGCCTGCGGTGCCGGCAAACACCCGAACCAGCGCGATGATGCTGACGACGATGAGCACGCCGAACTGGATGGCGATCAGCACGTTCTGCATCCGTTCGCTGACGACGATGCCGCGAGCGGACAGTGCGGTCATCGCCAGGATGAAGAACGAACCAAGTGCCACCTTGGCGAAGACGTTCTCGGCCAACGCGTCCAGTCCCAGGAAATCGAACAGGTAGATCGCCGCGATCTCGGCGACGTTGGCCAGCACGATGATCGCCGACACCGCCAGTCCCCAGCCTCCGATCCAGCCGACCCAGGGGCCGAACGCCTTGACGCCCCAGGTGAAGGTGGTGCCGCAGTCGGGAGTGTCCTGGGACAGCTCCTTGTAGGCGAAGGCCACCAACAGCATCGGGATGAACGCCAGGACGAACATCGACGGCGCCTTCTCGCCGACGGCCAGCACGACGTAGCCCAGGGTGGCCGCCAGGCTGTAGGCGGGGGCCACCGCGGCCAGGCCGATGACGACGTTGCCGACGAGGCCGAGCGCCCCCGCTTGCAGCCCCTTGCCACCGACGGCAGGCGTCACGGGAGGTTCATCGGTGATTGCCATGCGCGAAATATACGGTTCGCGTGGTGCTCGCGCGCGCCGTACGCGGAAATAGTGGTGGCGAGTCTTTCCTGCGACGGATTCCGGCTTCAGATCGGTGCTCAGTGTCGAGATCTACACTCAGGTGATGACCGTGAGTGCCCGAGCCAGGGAGTTCGAGCAGGTGCGGCCGCACCTGGTCGCCGTGGCCTATCGGCTGACGGGCACGATGGCCGATGCCGAAGATGTGGTCCAGGATGCGTGGCTGCGGTGGGAGGCCCACCGCGAGACGGTGATCGACGATCTGGCGGCGTGGCTGACGACGGTGGTGAGCCGGCTGAGTCTGGACCGTCTGCGCTCGGCGGCGCATCGGCGCGAGACCTACGTCGGGCAGTGGCTGCCCGAACCCGTGGTCACCGCTCTCGACGGCTCCGACCCGTTGGCGGCTGTGGTGGCCGGCGAGGACGCCCGGTTCGCGGCGATGGTGGTCCTGGAGCAGCTGACGCCCGATCAGCGCGTCGCGTTCGTGCTGCACGACGGCTTCGCGATGCCGTTCTCCGAGATCGCCGAGGTGCTGGGGGTGACTCCGGCGGCTGCGCGCCAGCTGGCGTCGCGGGCCCGCCGGACGGTGGCCGGGGCGCCGAAGCCTGCCGACGAGCACGCCGAGGTGGTCGGGAAGTTACTGGCCGCGATGGCGTCCGGGGATGTGGTGGCGGTGGTCGAGCTGCTGCATCCCGAGGTCACGTTCACCGGGGATGCGAACCGCCGCGCCCCGACCGCGCCGCAGGTCATTCGGGGCCGCGACAAGGTGGCGCGGTTCCTGTTCGGGCTGGCTCGTCGCTACGGCCCGCGGCTGTTCGAGGTCGCTGCCCCGGGTCTGGTCAACGGTGAGTTGGGGATGGTCACCGCTGGTGCCGCAGCCAACGACGAGTGGCCGGCTATCGCGCCGCGCATCCAGGCGATGACGGTCAGCGCCGGCCGGGTGGTGGCGATCTACGACATCGCCAACCCGGACAAGTTCACCGGCTCCCCGCTCGGCCGGGACATGGTCACCGGTCTGGGGTGAGCTGGGGGATGACGTACTCGGCGAAGCGGCGCAGGGACTCCAGTGTTCGTGCCGGATCGCCGATCGCCTCGTGGTAGACCGCTATCCGGTGAGCGCCGGTCCCGAGGATGAAGTCGCCGAGCTCGTCGACAACGCAGCCCACCGAGCCGATGAAAATTAGGTTACCCTAAGTCGCCATGCGGCTGGGATTCAGCGCCACGGCACCCGGCAGGCGTCCCCGGAGTTGAATCCCTGCTCGGCGATGCCCAACGCGGTGTTCATCCGGGCCCGCATGTTTTCCACGCCGATCTGGTAGGTCAGTTCCATCACTCCCCGCTCGCCGAAGCGGTGACGCAGATCGTCGACCTGTTCGTCGGTGACGGTGTGCGGGTCGGTGGTCATGGCGTCGGCGTAGGCGATCGCGGCGCGCTCGTCGTCGGAGAAGTTCGCCGACGTGGCATAGTCGTCGATCTCCTTGAGCCGCAACAGATCCAGGCCCTCCATGCGCATCAGCATCGAGCCGAAATCCACGCACCACCCACACCCGATCCGGCGCGCGGTCCAGTACACGGCCAGTTCGCGCACGCTGGCCGGCAGTGTGTGGGAGGCCCGCTCCAGCATCGACTCGTGCATCGCGCTGACCACAAGCAGTCCGGGGTGGTGAGCGGCGACGCTGATCGGCTCGGGAACCTCACCGAATCGCTTGCGGGCGATGCGGTACATCAATCGGGTCAGCAGGGAGGCGCGGTCGGGGGGCAGGGCGTTGATTCGAGGGGTCATGCCCCTTTGACGAGACAGCCCGCCCGAATGTGACACCTGACGCATCCCTGACGAATCGCCGCCGCGCCTTTCCGACCCGCGCGATCGTGACGCACTCTGCAGGCAGAAACTGACGTGAGGGTCAACCCTGCTGTATCGGATCGCACTTCTGGCCATCGCCGCGCCTCGTCGAATCGTGGCGGTCGCGGCGATGGTGATGGTTGCCTCGGCCATCTTCGGGATTCCGGTGGCAAGCCATCTCACCGCGGGCGGGTTCCAGGACCCGACCTCGGAGTCCGCCCGCGCCACCCGGGTGCTCACCGACACCTTCGGCCGTGGGGATCTGCAACTGGTGTTCGCCGTCACCGGGCCTCGAGAGCAGGCCGAACCCGTCGGGCGGCGGCTCGTCGACCGTCTCGAGTCGGACCCGAACGTCGTCCGCGCGGTCTCTGCGTGGACCGCGCCCGAGCAGGCGGCGGCGGCGTTGGTCAGCCGGGACGGGCAGACCGGCCTCGTGGTGGCCGAACTGACCGGCGGGGAGGAACGAGCCCCCCGTTCCGCCCAGCAGATCGTCGACGAGGTCGAGCCGGCGATCCTGCCCGGCTACCCCGACGTCACGGTGCGCGCCGGGGGTTCGGCGATGGTGTACGCCCAGATCAACGCCCAGACCCAGCGTGACGTCCTGGTGATGGAGGCCATCGCGCTCCCGCTGAGCTTCCTGGTGCTGGTGTGGGTGTTCAAGGGGCTGTTGGCCGCCGCGGTGCCGGTCGCGGTCGGGGCGTTGGCGATCGTCGGCTCGATGGCGGTGTTGCGGCTGGTCGCCCTGGGCACCGACGTCTCGATCTTCGCGCTGAACCTGACCACCGCGCTGGGTCTGGCGCTGGCCATCGACTACACGCTGCTGATCGTCAGCCGCTTCCGCGACGAGGTGGCCGCCGGGGCGCCGCGGGAACAGGCGCTGGTGACGACGATGGTCACCGCGGGCCGGACCGTGCTGTTCTCGGCGTTGACGGTGGCGCTGTCGATGGCGGCGATGGTGCTGTTCCCGATGTACTTCCTGAAGTCGTTCGCCTACGCCGGGGTGGCGACCGTGGCGTTGTGTGCGGCCGCCGCGGTGCTGGTGACACCGGCGGCGATCATGCTGCTCGGCGACCGGCTCGACGCACTCGACGTCCGGCGGGTGGTGCGGCGCCGTCCCGACCCCGTCGACGCCCACGAGCGGTTCTGGTATCGGTCGACGAAGTTCGTGACCCGCCGCGCAGTGCTCGTGGCGCTCGCGGGCACGGTCCTGCTGGTGGCGTTGGGCCTGCCGTTCCTGCGGGTGTCCTGGGGATTGCCCGACGAACGGGTGCTGCCGCGGTCGGCGTCGGCCTATCAGGTCGGCGAGCTGGTGCGCACCGCATTCCCCGACAACGCCGAGGCCTCGCTGACGGTGGTGGTGCCCGACACCGGCGGGCTGACCGCGCCGGATTACGAGCGCTACGCCGCGGCCGCGTCCCGAATCGACGGGGTCACGACGGTCAGCGCACCGCCGGGCGTCTACGCCGACGGCCGCCGGGTCGGTCCGCCCTCGGAGACCTCCGGAACCGGTGCCGGCGCGGCGTTCCTGACCGTCGGCAGCACCACGGCCCTGTTCACCGATGCCTCGCAGCGTCAACTCGACGCCCTACGGGCCCTCCCCGGACCGGGTGGTCGCGAGGTCGCGATCACCGGGATCGCGCAGGTCAACCGCGACAGCGTCGCCGCGATCGAACAGCGTCTGCCCGTGGTGCTCGGCGTGATCGCGGCCATCACGCTGGTGCTGCTGTTCGTACTGACCGGCAGTGTGGTGCTGCCGATCAAGGCACTGATCCTCAATATGTTGTCGCTGACCGCAGCGTTCGGGGCGTTGGTGTGGATCTTCCAGGAAGGGCATCTCGGCGCGTTCGGCACCACTCCGACCGGAGCGCTGGTCGCCAACATGCCCGTGCTGCTGTTCTGTATCGCGTTCGGCCTGTCGATGGACTACGAGGTGTTCATCATCGCCCGCATCCGGGAGTTCTGGCTGGCCAGCGGCCGAACCCGGGCCGACAACGACGAGAGCGTGGCACTGGGGCTGGCCCACACCGGGCGCGTGGTGACCGCAGCCGCGCTGATCATGTCCATTTCGTTCGGCGCCCTGATCGCGGCGCAGGTGTCGTTCATGCGGATGTTCGGCCTCGGCCTGACGCTGGCGGTACTGGTCGACGCGACGCTGGTGCGGATGGGGCTGCTGCCGGCATACATGCGATTGATGGGCCGATGGAACTGGTGGGCTCCGCCGGTTTTGAGCAGACTGGTGAGCAGACCGGGAACTTCGCGAAATTAATCCAGGCGTCAACCCATCCGTTCGGGGTACTGCTCCGAATGCAGGTGTGAGCAGGGCGGACCACCACAGAAGGAGCGGTCGTTTGAACAGGGGTGATCGACCGGGAGCGCGCCTGATGGCGCCCAACGGCTGGGGCGGGCCTGCGCTCGGCCTGGCGACTTGGCGCGAAGAGGTGCGCGACGCGGTGCGCGAGCACGTCAGCGAGTTCGTGCGCGGCGAATGTGTGGATCGCCTCACCGACGCCAACGTGGGCGTGGCCGGGGAGCTGCTGTGCAACTTCCTGGAGGGCGGCAAATACGTGCGCTCGACGTTCATGTACTTGGGCTGGCTGTGCGGCGCCGACGAGGACCCCGCCGCGTTGCGCGCCTCGGCCAGCCTCGAGCTGCTGCACGCGTTCGCGCTGATGCAGGACGACGTCATGGACGGCTCCCCGCTGCGGCGCTCCCGCCCCGCAGCGCATGTCGTGTTCGCCGGCTGGCACCGCGACCGCGCGATGACCGGATCCTCCGAGCGGTTCGGCGAGTCCGCGGCGATCCTGCTCGGAGATCTGTGCCTGGTGTGGGCCGAGGAGATGCTGCGCCGCAGTGGTGTCGGTGAGCACGCGCTGTCCCGGGTGTGGCCGCGCTACGACGCGATGCGCACCGAGTTGGCGATCGGCCAGTTCTCCGATCTGGTCAACAGCTCCCAGACCTACCCCCGCCTGGAGCAGGTGCTCGACGTGCTGCGCCGCAAGTCCGGCAACTACACCGTGCGTCGGCCGCTGGAGATCGGCGCGGCGATGGCCGGCTGCAACCGCGGCGTCATCGACGCGCTGGCCGGCTACGGCGCCGCCATCGGCGAGGCGTTCCAGCTGCGCGACGACATCCTCGGGGTCTTCGGCACGCCGGCCCTGACCGGGAAGTCCGCCGGCACCGACATGGAGGACCGCAAGGCCACCAGCGTCATCGTCGCCGCCTACGAGCTCGCCGACCCGGCCCTGCGCCGCCAGCTCGCCGAGCTGATGGTCGCCCCCGACATCGACGCCGACGCCGTCGAGCAGTGGCGCAACCTGATCGTCGCCAGCGGCGCCGTGCAACGGGTCGAGGACCTGATCGCCGACCGGCACGCCGAGGCGCTGAGCCACCTCGACCGCGCCACCATCCCGGACCGACCCCGAGCCGCGCTGGCCGACATGGCCATCGCCTGCACCCAGCGAGCAGCCTGATGCGCACCGTGAACGGAAAAACCGACCGAGTCGTCATCGTCGGGGCCGGGCTGTCCGGCCTGTCGGCGGCACTGCAGCTGGCCGGACGTGGACGCGCCGTCACCGTCGTCGAACGGGGCGAGCATCCCGGCGGACGGGTCGGCCGCGCCGACATCGGCGGCTACCGCATCGACACCGGCCCGACGGTGCTGACGATGCCCGACATCATCGACGACGCGTTCGCCGCGGTCGGGCGTTCGCTGGCGGAGTGCCTGCCGATCGACCCGGTCGCCCCGGCTTACCACGCGTCCTTCGCCGACGGCAGCGCGCTGCACGTGCACACCGACGCGACCGCGATGGCCACCGAGATCGAGCGGTTCGCCGGCCGCGCCGAGGCCGACGGTTATCTGCGCCTGCGGGACTGGCTGACCAAGCTGTACCGCACCGAATTCGACGGTTTCATCGGCGCGAATTTCGATTCGCCGCTGTCGCTGCTGACCCCCCAGCTGGCCCGGCTCGTGGCGCTGGGCGGATTCCGTCGGTGGGAACCGCTGATGCGCAGGTTCCTCACCGACGAACGGCTGCTGCGGGTGTTCACCTTCCAGGCGCTCTACGCCGGTGTGCCGCCGCAGAGCGCGCTGGCCGTGTACGCGGTGATCGCCTACATGGACACAGTGGCCGGGGTGTACTTCCCCCGCGGCGGTATGCGCGCGCTGCCCGACGCGATGGCCGCCGCCGCTTCCGACGCCGGCGTCGAGTTCGTCTACGGGGCAACGGTTTCGGACCTGGAGTTCGCCGGCTCCCGCGTGACGGCCGTGCGTACTGCCGAAGGCCACCGGGTGCCGGCCGACGCGGTGGTGCTGACCACGGAGCTGCCCGACACCTACCGGATGATCGGTCGCACCCCGCGCCGGGTGCTGCGGCACCGCGCCGCCCCGTCGGCGGTGGTCGCCCACGTCGGTTGCGCGGCGGTCGATCCCGACGTCGGCCACCACACCATCCTGTTCGGCGAGGCGTGGAAGCAGACCTTCCGCGACATCATCGACGACGGCCGCGCCATGGGTGATCCGTCGCTGCTGGTGACCCGCCCGACCGCCGGTGACCCGTCGCTGGCGCCCGCCGGGCGTGACCTGCTCTATGTGCTGGCCCCGGCGCCCAACACCGAGGTCGGCACCGTGGACTGGGATGCCGCGGGGCCGGGTTACGTCGACCAGATGCTCAGCGCCGTGCGGGCACGGATGCCCGGTGTCGCTGAAGACGCCGAGGTGCTGCACGTCGTCACCCCGACCGACTGGGGCCGGCAGGGCATGGCCGCCGGTTCGCCGTTCGCGTTGGCGCACACCTTCGCCCAGACCGGGCCGTTCCGCCCGGCCAACACCGTCCGCGGCATCGACAACGTCGTGCTCGCGGGCTCGTCGACGGTCCCTGGAGTAGGGGTTCCGACGGCGATCATGTCCGGCCGGTTGGCCGCCGACCGGATCACCGGTGTCGTTGCCCCTCGCCCCACATCAGAGGTGAACCGCTCATGATCAGCACCGAGCTCGACGCCGCCGGCGTACGCGAACCGTCGCTGCGCGCGGCGTATCAGCACTGTCGCACCGTGAACGCCCAGCACGGCAAGACGTTCTTCCTGGCCACCCGGCTGCTCGCGCCGCGTCAGCGGCCCGCCGTGCACGCGCTGTACGGGTTCGCCCGCGGCGCGGATGACATCCTCGACGACTTCGACGCGCGCACCAACGAGGAGCGCGCCGACCAACTGCAGCAGCTGTCCACCCGGCTGTTCAACAGCCTGGTCGAAAACCGTTCCGGCGACGACAATCCGACGTTGACGGCAGTGGTGGACACTGCCCGCAGGTACGACATCGGCTGGGATCTTTTCGACGACTTCCTGGCGTCGATGCGGATGGATCTGACCGTGACCGACTACCCGGACCGCAAGTCGCTCGAGCGCTACATGTACGGCTCGGCCGAGGTGATCGGACTGCAGCTGTTGCCTGTCCTGGGGACAGTCGGCCCCCGCGAGGAGGCCGCCCCGTACGCCGCGGCGCTGGGAAAGGCGTTCCAGCTGACCAACTTCCTGCGCGACATCGACGAGGATCTGTCCCGTGGTCGCGTGTATCTTCCGGCCGACGAGCTGGCCGCCCACGGGGTGGACCGCGACATGCTCGAGTGGTGTCACACCAACCGGCGCACCGATCAGAAGGTGCGTGCCGCGCTGGCCGAACAGCACGCCATCACGCGCGCGGTCTATGAGCAGGCTCGCCCCGGCATCGACACGCTGGCGCCGAGTTCGCGTCCGTGCGTGGCCGCCGCGCTGACGCTGTACTCCGATATCCTGGCGCGCATCGAGGCAATCGATTTCGAGATCTTCGGCCGCCGCGCGACGGTGAGCAAGCCGCGACGGTTGGCGGTCGCGGTGGCGGGTATCGGCAGGGCGTGGGCGAACCGTATCCGGTATGGAAGTGTGTGACGGGTGGATCGCCGGCCGTACCTGATTCCGAATACCGCAGGAGCGTGGCGGTGATCCCGGACGGGGTGGACCGGCACAGGCAGACGCTGCCGGGAACGCCTGGGCCGTCGGCGGTACCGGCCGGATCGCCGCGCCCGCGGGTGGTCGTCGTCGGCGGCGGCATCGCCGGGCTGGCCGCGGCGACGGGGCTGGCCGAGCGGGGTGTGGCGGTCGACGTCATCGAAGCGCAGAACTACCTCGGCGGACGCGTCGGCGGCTGGCCCGACACCCTCACCGACGGGTCGCCGGCGGCGATGAACCGGGGCTTCCACGCGTTCTTCCGGCAGTACTACAACCTGCGGGCCCTGTTGCGGCGCAGCGACGCCGGCCTCACCGCACTGAGCCCGGTCGACGACTATCCGCTGATCGACGGGCAGGGGCGCGTCGACACGTTCCGGGGGCTGCCGACCGCGCCCCCGTGGAACGCGCTGGTGTTCGCGTTGCGCAGTCCCACCTTCCGGCTGCGGGACCTGCTGAGTCTGGACGCCAAGGCCGCCGCACCGTTGGCGGCGGTGTCGGTGCCGCAGACCTATGAGCTGCTCGACGACCGGGATGCGGCAACGTTTCTGCGCGACATCAACTTCCCCGAGGCGGCGCGCCATCTCGCGTTCGAGGTGTTCGCCCGCAGCTTCTTCGCGCGGCCCGAGGCGTTGTCGGCGGGCGAGTTGGTCACGATGTTCCACATCTACTTCCTCGGTTCCAGCGAAGGGCTGATTTTCGACGTCGCGAACGCCAACTTTGATGTGTCGCTGTGGAATCCGCTGAAGTCCTATCTGCAGGACCGTGGGGTGGAGTTCCACACCGGGGTCCGGGTCGACACCGTTGCCGTGGACCGGGACGTGGTGGTCACGAGCACGACGGGCCGCTCGTTCACCGCCGACGCGGTGGTGCTGGCCACCGACGTGCCGGGACTGCGCCGCATCGTGGCCGCCTCGCCGGGTCTGGGGGATGCGATGTGGCGGGATCGCGTCGCGGCCCTGCAGACCGCGCCGCCGTTCGTGGTGCTGCGGCTGTGGCTGGACCGGCCGGTGCGCGCCGATCGTGCCCCGTTTGTCGGGACAGGAGGCCGTGAACCGCTGGACAATGTCAGTGTGGTCAGTCGCTATGAAGCCCAGGCCCGTCAGTGGGCCGCGCGCACCGGGGGCTCGGTGGTCGAGCTGCACGCCTATTCGGTGTCCGACGAGGACGGCGACGACATGGTGCGCGAGGCGCTGTTGAAACGGATGTACGAGCTGTACCCGGAAACGGTCGACGCGACGATCGTCGACGAGCGGTTGCTGCGCCGCGCCGACTGCCCCCGCTTCGCGCCCGGCGACTTCGCCGACCGGCCCACGGTCACCACCCCCGACCCGCGGCTGGTGTTGGCCGGAGACGGGATTCGCATCGATCTACCGGTGGCGTTGATGGAGCGGGCGGCCACGACCGGGTGGAGCGCGGCCAACCATCTGCTGGGCGGCTTCGGGCTGGCCGGGCATCCGCTGCAGACGGTGCCCAACCGGGGCCGCTCGACGCTGCTGCGACGACTGGCCGGTTCGACGACGGGGACGAGATGAGCACGGGAACCGGGTGGCGTGACCGGCTGAAGAAGGCGTGGCCGTTCGAGATCCTCCCGCGGGCCGAGTGGGCGGCCCAGACACCGACCTGGCAGGACGCCAACCCGGCGGTCATCCGCGCGGCGCTGTCGCGCGCTCAGCGCCGACCGGGCGGCAACTGGTTCGTCTTCGCGGCGAGTTCGTCGATCGGCGCACAACCGTTCGGGACCTCGGTGGCCGGCCACGAGGTGGTGGCCTGGCGCAAACCCGACGGCGCGCTGGTGGTGGCTCCGCGCGCCTGCCCGCACCTCGGTGCCGACCTGGCGTTGGCGCCGGTGGACTGCGGTGAGCTGGTGTGTCCGTGGCACGGGTTGCGGCTCGGTCAGCGCCGGCACGGCACCTGGAAGCCGTTCACCGCCCACGACGACGGCGTGTTGTGCTGGGTCCGCTTCGACGACACCGCCGAGGTCACCCCGGCCGAAGTGCCGGTGGTTCCGCTCCGACCCGAGCAGCCCAGGATTGCGGCCGTCACCCGACTCGACGGGGTCTGCGAACCGCAGGACATCGTCGCCAACCGGCTCGACCCCTGGCACGGCGGCTGGTTCCATCCCTACTCGTTCACCAAGCTGCGGGTGCTCAGCGCCCCGCCGATCGACGCCGAGCTGCCCGAGGAACTCGACAAGTTCGTCGTCGAGGTGACCTTCCGAATCGGGCGGCTCGGGGTGCCTGTCATCGCCGAGTTCACCACGCCCGGCCCGCGCACCGTGGTCATGCGCATCGTCGAGGGCGAGGGGTTGGGCAGTGTCGTCGAGACGCACGCCACGCCGGTCGGTGTCGGCGTCGACGGCCGGCCGCGGACCGCGGTGATCGAGGCGGTGATCGCCCACTCCGACCGGACCCACTTCGGCAAGGGCTTGGTCGCCGCGCCGCTGATCCGCCCGGCGATGAAACAGGCCGCGACGCGGCTGTGGCGCGACGACCTGGCATACGCCGAGCGGCTCTACCAGCTCAGGTCCTGACCGCGGCTCAGGTCTTCACTTCACTGGTTCTCAACGACGGCTCAGGTGCTAACTACGATGTCCGACACCTTCCGCGTCGAGCAGCGGAACCTGTTCGGCGGCCCACGGGCTGATCGCCCAGCCGAATTCGGCGGCCGCCCGCAGCTGCTGCCAAGGAACCCAGGTGTAGTCCATGATCTCGTCGCGGTCGGCGCGCACCGGCCCGACGGCGCGTGCGCTGAACACCGGGCACACCTCGTTCTCGACCACGCCGTCGGCGGCGATCGCGACGTAGCGGAAGTCGGGCAGCACGCAGCGCAGATCGGCGATCTCGACGCCGAGTTCCTCCCGTACCCGCCGGGTGACCGCATCGGCCACCGCCTCGCCGGGCGCCGGGTGCCCGCAGCAGGAGTTCGTCCAGATGCCGGGGAACGTCTTCTTGTGCAGCGCGCGGCGGGTCAGCAGCACGGAGCCGGCGTCGTCGAACAGATAGCAGGAGAACGCCAGATGCAGCGGCGTGGCGGTGTGGTGGACGTCGGCCTTGGGCGCCGAGCCGATCGTGCGGCCCTCGTCGTCGAGCAGGACCACCAGCTCCGGGGTGTCTACGGCTGTCATGTCAGGCATTCGTCACTGCGTACCCGCCGGATGGGTTCGCGACGCCGGCGTGACCGCTCGCGCGCACCGAGACTGCCCGTGCCGACGTCACCGGGGTGGGTGCGATGGCGGTAGTGCTGGCCTACACCCCGCCCGCGTTCGGGCATCTGTTCCCGTTCTGCGCCCTGCTGACGGAGATGGCGGCACGCGGTCACGAGATCCACGTCCGGACGCTGGCCGCCGGGGTGGACCTGTGCCGAGATCTGGGCTTCAAGGCCGCCCCCGTCGACGCTCGCCTCGAGGACCTGCAGTCCTCCGGCGCGGCAGGGGTACTGGCGTCGGCCAGCAAGACGGTGCGCGAGCTGGTCGATCGCGCTGCGGCGGAGGTCGGGGATTTCCAGCGTGCGGTGCGGGCGGCCGACCCCGACCTGATCATCGTCGACGCGAACTGCTGGGGAGCACTCTCGGCGGCGGAGGCCCAGTCGCGGCCGTGGACGGTGTTCTCGCCGTTCGTGCCCTACCTGCGCAGTCCCGGTTCCCCGCCGTTCGGCGCCGGGAAGCGTCCGCTGTCTGGGCGGTGGGGCCGCGTGCGGGACTGGGGCGTCGGCACCGTCACCACGGTCGTGTTCGATCGGCCGTTCCGCGCGGGCATGGGTCCGGTGCGCACGGGGCTGGGCCTTCCCGCGGTGCACAGCGCCGACGCGCTGCTGCGGCGTGCGCCGCTGCTGTTGGTCACCACGGGCAAACCGTTCGAGTATCCCCACACCGACTGGGGAGATTCGGTCGAGTTGATCGGTCCCGCAGAGTTCGACCCGCGGGCGGATCGTCCGGCCTGG
>CAXEZH010000026.1:0-16367 GCA_964000695.1 uncultured Mycolicibacterium sp.
GGGGTGAGATCCGGATCTCGGCCGAGGCCGGAGTGTAGGGCGCGCTGTACACGCCGGTGTAGTCGGAGACAGGGACGGGCGCGTCCTGCGAGTAGCCGACCGGCAGCAGCATGTCGCCGGAGGTGGTGTTGTAGTAGACGCTCCAGCGGTGGTACCCGGCCAGCGCCAGGGGGTGCGCCGCGATGACGGCGGCGTAGTCGTGCACGGCCCGCACGTAGTTCTGAGAATTGTTGTACCGGTACAGCGCGTGGTCGGGGTCGCGCTCGAAGCCATTGGCGGCGAGGTAGCGGCCGGCGGCCATGATGCTGTCGCGGGGTGCGAGGATGTCGCCGCCGGCGCCGTAGGCCGCGAACGTGGCGGGCATGAACTGCATCGGCCCCTGGGCTCCCGCCGTGCTGACGCCCGCCACCCGCCCGAACGCGGTCTCGATGAAGTTGATCGCCGCCAGGTAGTTCCAGTCGACGCCGAACGCCGACTGCGCCTCGCGGTAGTAACCGAGCAGCTCCTGCACCGGGCGCGGCTCGACGATGCGCCAGGCGGGCAGCGTGGCCTTCGGGCGACCCATCGCCGACAGCTGGCGCCGCGCGTCGATGTTGCGGTCGACGATGTCGTGCAGTTCTGCCGGGATGTGGGGTCGGATCAGCGAATCCCACGCGGGATGGCGGCCGAGTATCCGGTACGCCGCCTGTTGTCGATGTGCTGCTGCGGCCAGCAGATCGTCCGGCGACGCAGGATCGCGCAGTACGAACTCGTCGGCGACCAGGTCGGTGGCGATCGCGACGGGTTCGGCCGCCAACGGCCGATCCTGCGTGACCGTCGAGGGCGGCGCGGAGGCGAGTGTTTCCGCCGTCGGCACAGTGGGGGCCGGCGCGGTGGGCGGCGACGCGCTCGCGCAGCCGGCAAGCGACAGCGCGACCACGAGGAGAATCAGCGCGACGCGAGGCATCGCCGGTGATGCTACCGCCGCGTCCTGATCGTCAACTGTCGTCGACGGTCTAGCGGCCGGACTTCTTGGTCAACGCCTCCGGTTTGTGGACGGCGTCGTTGCCACTCTTGTCGCTGCGCACCAGGTACTGGGGCTCGTCCTGCGAGGCGCGCACCGTGCGGCCGGCGGCCTCGGTATCGGACGTGATCTTCTTCTGCACGGTCCCCTCGGCGGTGCTGCCGTGGCTCTGCCAGGTGACCTTGTCACCCTTCTTGAACTGTTCGGTCATGGCGCGGGGGTACCCAGAGCGCGACCGCCTCACCGGTTCGGCGTCGGCGCGCCAGAAGGGCGCCCGGCGGGCTTACATCGCCGAATGTGTTTCCGTGCCGGACAAGGGTGGAATAATGCGGAAATGCCGGATCCGGTCCACTCCTCCGCCCCTCGGGCCGGGGAGGCCGTCGCCACCGCCGCCGACCTCGACGTCGGCGGCTTCCGTTTCTGGTTTGTCGGTCAGCGCTGGGAATGGTCCGATGAGCTGGCCAGGATGCACGGCTACGAACCCGGCGCAGTCACTCCCACCACCGAGTTGGTCCTCTCGCACAAGCACCCGGACGACCGCAGGCACGTCCAGGAGTTGCTCGACCATGCGCTGCACCACGGTGGTTCGTTCTCCAGCCGCCACCGCTTCCTCGACACCCACGGACGCGAACACAGCGTTCTCGTCATCGGCGACCGGATGTGCGACAACCGGGGGGCCGTGATCGGCACCGAGGGGTACTACCTCGACCTGAGCGGCACCCTGGACCGCGCCCGCAAAGACGTCCTCGACAAGTCGCTGCCCGACCTGTTCGCGGCGCGGGCCGCCATCGAGCAGGCCAAGGGTGCGCTGATGCTGGTCTATCAGGTCGACGCCGATCAGGCGTTCAAGCTGTTGCAGTGGCGCTCCCAGCAGACCAACACCAAGTTGCGGGCGTTGGCCGCACAGATCGTCGCCGAGCTGACATCGGTCGACTCGTCGATGGACGCTCTCCGGCGCGAGTTCGACCATGTGCTGTTGTCTGTCCATCAGCGGATCGGCAGCTGAGGTGGGTCTTCTCGACGTCACGCAGGATGTCAGTGACAGCGCTGTCGTCGTGCAGGTCCGTGGCGAAGTGGACTCGGGCACAGTGGATCTCCTCGATGAGGCGCTGGTCGCCGGGCTTGCTGCCGCCGGCGGGCCGCCCGCCCGGATGCTGGTGCTCAGACTCGACGACGTCACCTATTTCGGAAGCGCGGGCCTCAACGCCGTGCTCAGCTGCTACGAGCAGGGCGTCTCGGACGGGGTGGCGGTGCGGGTGGTGGCCACCAACGCCGAAGTGGTAAGGCCGATCGAGGTGACCAAACTCGACGGTCTCCTCCGCCCGTATCCCACTGTGACAGAAGCGTTGATGTCGGGCGCCGGGTGACCGGCCGGGAAGCCGGGGACGGCGCGCTGCCCGATTTCTTCGCGGTCGGCGGCGACGTCGGGCGCGAGCACGCCCGCGTCGACTGGGCATCGACGCCGCTCGGTCCCGTCGATCGATGGCCGCAGAGCCTGCAGACGTCGGTGAGCGTCATGCTCTCGTCGAAGTTCTCGATGTGGATGGCGTGGGGCCCGGATCTGACTTTCTTCTGCAATGACGCGTATCGGCGCGACACGTTGGGGCGCAAGTACCCGTGGGCGCTGGGTCAGCCGTTCCGGGTGGTATGGCATGAGGTGTGGCACGAGGTCGAGCTCCGTATCCGGCGGGTGCTCTCGACCGGGGAGGCGACCTGGGACGAGTCCCTGTTGTTGTTCCTGGAGCGCTCCGGTTACCCCGAGGAGACTTACCACACCTTTTCGTACAGTCCGTTGCGTGACGACGACGGCCAGGTCGTCGGATTGCTCTGTGTGGTCAGCGAAGACACCTTGCAGGTGATCGGTGAACGGCGGATGGGCACCTTGCGCGACCTCGGGTCCGCCCCGAGCTCCGTGCGGAACGAGCAGGAGATCGTCGGCTTCATCGACGGGCAACTCGCGCGTAACGCGCGAGATCTGCCGTTCACGCTGACCTACCTGTTCGATGCCGACGGAGCGGCACGACTGGCCGGCTCGAGCGGGTTCGACAGGGAGCACGCAGCGGCGCCGGCAGTTCTGGCCGAGGACGGAGCGTGGCCGCTGAGCGAGCTCCGGCGCGGCGAGATCGTCACGGTCGAACTCAGCGGCGACGCGTATCCGACTCTGCCGAAAGGTGATTGGCCAGAGCCGCCGGTGCAGGCGCTGGCCGTGCCGCTGCTACAGCAGGGTGAGTCGCCGATGGGGTTCCTGGTGGCGGGCCTGAACCGGTATCGCCCGGTGGACGAGGGTTACCGCGGCTTCCTATCCCTGGTGGCTGCGCGCATCGCCGCCGACATCGGGCTGGCCCGCAGCTATCGTGCCGAACAGTTGCGGGCCGAGCAGCTCGCCGAGCTGGACCGCGCGAAGACAGCCTTCTTCTCCAACGCCAGCCACGAGTTCCGCACGCCGCTCACGCTGATCTTGGACCCGGTCGACACGCTGCGTCGCGACGACCGGTTCGACGAGGGCACCCGCCATGAACTGGATATCATCTGGCGCAGCGCTTTACGACTGAGCAAGCTGGTCAACGCGCTGTTGGATTTCTCCCGTATCGAAGCCGGCCGCGCCCAAGTCCGTTATGAGCCGGTCGATCTCGGTGTACTCACCGCCGAGCTTGCCAGCGTCTTCCGGTCCGCCGTCGAGCGGGCGGGTCTGTCGTTGGTCGTCGACTGCGCACCGCTGGACGAGCCGGTCTATGTCGATCCGGACATGTGGGAGAAGGTGCTGTTCAACCTGTTGTCGAACGCGCTGAAGTTCACCTTCGACGGCACCATCTCGGTGCGGGTGGGCCGAGAAGGTGATCAGGCCACCGTCGTCGTCGCCGACACCGGTGTCGGGGTCCCCGCCGACGAAGTTGCGCGCCTGTTCGAACGGTTTCACCGGATCGAGAACACGCGGTCGCGCTCCCACGAGGGCAGCGGGATCGGCCTGGCGCTGGTCAAGGAACTCATCGGATTGCACGGCGGGTCGATCGACGTCGACAGCGTCGAGGGGGAGGGCACCGCGTTCACGGTCCGGCTTCCGTTGGGTGCCGCGCACCTGCCTGCCGACGCTGTCGCAACCGGGTCCACGCCGCGTGCCGCGCAGGGCGGGGACGCTTATGTCCAGGAGGCGTTGCGCTGGTCGACCGAGTCGGCCACGCACACCGGAGCCGAGCTCTCCTCGACCCCGGGAAACGACGTGCAGGGACGGCCCATGCGCGTGGTGGTAGCCGACGACAACGCCGACATGCGTGACTATCTGAGCCGGCTGCTGCGCTCGGACGGTTACGTCGTCGAACCGGTCGCCGACGGAGGCGCGGCACTGGAGGTGGTGCGGGCGGCCCCGCCGGACCTGGTCATCAGCGATGTGATGATGCCGGTGCTGGACGGCCTGGGGTTGGTCGCGGCGCTGCGGGCGGACCCGCGGACCGCGTCGGTGCCGGTGTTGTTGCTCTCGGCGCGTGCGGGGCCGGAGGCGTCGGTCACCGGGTTGCGCGCCGGTGCCGACGATTATCTGGTCAAGCCGTTCGCCGCCACCGAACTGTTGGCCCGGGTGCGTACCAACATCGTGCTCGCACGTATGCGCGACCATCACGCGCGCTGGCGTACAGCGCTCATCGACTCGTTGCAGGAGGCGTTGTTCGTCTGCGACGAAACAGGCGCGGTCACCGAGATCAACACAACCTTCGCCGACATGCTCGGCTACGACAGCGCCGGCCTGCCGTATCCGCCGGCCTACCCGTGGTGGCCCTCGGCAGAAAGTGATGCGGACGCCCACCGCGAGGTTGCCGACGCGTTCGCCGATCTGATGGACAAATCGCACGGGACGCTGTCCGCGGTTCCGGTGACCCACCGCGACGGCCATCGGTTGTGGGTGACAGCGACGTTCACCCATGCCGAGGATCCCGACACGGGCCGCAAGGTGATCGTCGGGACGCTGCGCGACGTCACCGCCGAGCACTACGTGGTGCTGCGGGAGACCGCGCTCGCAGCCCTGAACGAGAAGCTGGCCCAGGCGGACACCCTCGCCGATGCGGTGGCCGCCGCCGCCGAACAGTTGCGTGCGGTCTGGCGCGCGCGTCGGGTCGTGGCCGCGACGTGGCGCGGCGGAGAGGTGCCGACGCTGGTGTATGCCGGGGAGGCCGCCGAGTGGGGATCCCTGTCGGACGAGCACCGCGGGCAGATCAGCGCGCTGCACGACCGTGAGCTGCTCGAACCCGAATCCTTCGAACCGGGAGAGGCCGGTATCGCTCTGCAGCATCCCCAGGGCGTACTGGTCATCCACCTCGAGTTGAACGAGCGGCGACATTTCACTGCGGATGACTGCACACTGCTGACCGTGCTTGCCGGCCGGCTCGGCCAGGGTTTGCAGCGGGTGCACCAGATCGATCAGCAACGCGAGACGGCGCTGGCGCTTCAGCACGCGATTCTCGGTCCCCCGACGTCCGACGGATTCGCGGTGCGGTACCAGCCGGCGACCCGGCCGCTGCAGGTCGGCGGCGACTGGTACGACGTGGTCGACCTCGACGACGGCCGCATCGGGTTGATCGTCGGTGACTGCGTCGGGCACGGGCTGTCGGCGGCCACCGTGATGGGGCAGCTGCGTAGCGCGTGCCGGGCGTTGCTGCTGGAGAACCCGAGCCCGGCAGCGGTGCTCTCGGCGCTGGACCGCTTCGCGATGCGGCTGCCCGGAGCGCGGTGCACCACCGCGCTCTGTGCGGTGTTGAGCCCCGGGTCGGGGGAGCTGGTCTATTCCTGCGCCGGACAGCCGCCGCCGATTCTCGTCGACGGTGGCGGCGCAGTGGTGCTGCTGGACAGCGCGCGAGCCACGCCGCTCGGGGTGACCCAGCACGGAGTCCGGCCGGAGACACACACGGTGCTCCCGGCCGGGGCGACCCTGCTGCTCTACACCGACGGACTGGTCGAGCGTCGACGCCTGTCGATCGACGAAGGCATCGACCGCGCGGGTGAGCTTGTGTCGCAGCATCGTCGCGACGCGCTCGACGCTCTGGCCGACCGGTTGATGACGGCGCTGGCGCCGCCAGGCGGGTACCGCGACGACGTCGCGGTGCTCGTCTACCGGCAGCCCGCCGCGCTGGATCTGGAGCTCGGGGCCGACGTGGAGGAACTCGCGCAGAGCAGACACACCCTGCGCGACTGGCTCGACGAGGCCGGCGCGGGCGCCGACGAAGCCCTTGATGTGCTGATCGCGGTGGGCGAGGCGTTGGCCAACGCGATCGAGCACGGACACCGTGACCACCCGGAGGGCACCGTGCACCTGCACGCGGTCGTCGTCGCCGAGCGGGTCTACGTCACCGTCACCGACACCGGTTCGTGGAAGACGCCGCAAGCGGTGCCCGCCCGGCATCGCGGGCGTGGCCTGGAACTGATGCGGGCGCTGATGCAGGACGTCACGATCGAGTCGCGGCCCGCCGGCACCATCGTGCAGATGCACCGCAAGATCGCCTGATTCAGTTCTGTCGTTTCTCCCGGCGTGCCCGCGCGCGTCGTTTGCCTTCGTGCATCGCGGCGACCCGGGCGACCGGGATGCGGTGTCCCTCGTCGACGAGGTCGTCGGGTAGCAGCTGCGGCGCCGGCATCGTCTCGGCCCAGGGGTCCCCACCCGACAGCAGACCCGGCGCGGTGTGCACGGTGAACTCACGCGGGTCGGTGCGGTCCAGATCCGACCACGCCAACGGGAAGGACACCGGGGTGCCTGGCCGCAACCGCGGGCTGTACACCGCGGCGACCGTTGCGCCGCCGGCGCGGGTGGCGTCGACGAAGACCTTGCCGGCGCGCTCCTCGACGAGAAACGCGGTGGTCGCGGCGGACCGATCGAGGGCCTCGCTGCGCGCAGCCAACGCACGTGTCGCGGCGGCGACGTCGTCGGCCGCAGCGCCGTCGGCGACCGGAACGACGATGTGCAGGCCGCGGGAGCCGCTGGTCTTCACCGCACCGGAAAGCCCGCAGGCGGTGAGCGCGGTGTGCACCTGGTGCGCCACCGCCACGACCGCGGCGAACGGGGCCTGCGCCGGCGGGTCGAGGTCGAGGACCAGATGCGTTGGGCGGTAGATGTTCTCAGCCGGACCAAGTGTCGGGTGGTATTCCACGGCCCGTTGGTTGGCCAGCCACAGCAGTGTCCGCCGGTCGTCGCACAGCGCATAGCGGATCGATCGCTGCGACGCCTCGGCCCAGATCTCGACCGTGCGCACCCAGTCCGGCGTGTACTTGGGCACGTTCTTCTGCATGAACGGGGCCCGTCCCCGCAACGCCCGCAGCACGGTCAGTGGGCGACCGGTAAGGGCGGGCAGGATTCGGTCGGCCACGGCATCGAGATAGTCGACGAGGTCGCGTTTGGTCGCGTCGGCGTCGGGACCGAGCGGCTGGTCGAGATTGGTCAGGTCGACTCCGGCCCGCTGCTCTCCGGCACTCATCGGACCAGCCTAGGGTTCCGGCACACGGCAGAAGCTGTGAAACGCCTGTCAGAACGGCCTGCGGCGCGCCGTTGACAGCCGATGCTTTGACGGGCTAGATGTATGACACGCGACACACTTTGTGTCACGCCGGCAGCGTCGTTGCGGGGTGAGGCCCGCGCCTGACCAGGGGGCAGTGCACGTGGCGAAGTTGACCGCCGGCCGATCGGGTGTGGCCCGAGCGATCCGGGTGTTGGCCGTGCCGATCATCCTGGGCTGGGTGTTGCTGACCGTCGTCACCAACGTCGCCGTGCCTTCTCTGGAGAAGGTCGGCGAAGAACACACCGTCGGGTTGAGCGCCAAGGATGCGCCGTCGATGGTGTCGATGAAGCGGATCGGGGCCGATTTCGAGGAATTCGACTCCGACAGCAACGCGATGGTCGTCCTGGAGGGGGAGCAGCCCCTCGGCGGGGACGCGCACCGGTACTACGACGGCCTGGTCGACCAATTGGAGGCCGATACCGCGCACGTGCAGCACGTCGCCGACTTCTGGGGAGACCCGTTGACCGCCTCAGGTGCCCAGAGCACCGACGGCAAATCTGCCTACGTGCAGGTCTACCTGCGCGGCAACCAAGGCGAATCGTTGGCCAACGAGTCGGTCGCGGCGGTGCGGGACCTCGTCGCCACGACGCCGAGCCCGCCGGGAGTCACGACCTACGTCACCGGTGGTGCTCCTCTGGTCGCCGATCAGCACCACGCGGGCGACAAGAGTGTCTTCCGAGTCACCCTCATCACGATCGGCGTGATCGCCGTGATGTTGCTGGTGGTGTACCGATCGCTGGGCACCATGGTGCTGATCCTGCTGATGGTGTTCGTCGAACTCGGCGCTGCCCGCGGAATCGTCGCGTTCCTGGCCGATCAGGAGATCATCGGGTTGTCCACCTTCGCGGTCAATCTGTTGACCCTCATGGTCATTGCCGCGGGCACCGACTATGCGATCTTCGCGATCGGTCGTTATCAGGAAGCCCGGGGCGCGGGCGACGACCGGGAAGCTGCCTACTACACGATGTTCCACGGCACCGCGCATGTCGTGTTGGGGTCGGGGCTGACCATCGCCGGTGCGATGCTCTGCTTGAGTTTCACCCGGTTGCCCTACTTCCAGACCCTGGGCGTGCCCTGCGCGGTCGGAACGTTCGTCGCTGTGGTGGCGGCGCTGACGCTCGGCCCTGCGGTGGTCACGGTGGCCAGCAGATTCGGGCGCTTCGAACCGAAGCGGGCGATCAGTTCGCGCGGTTGGCGCCGAGTCGGGGTGACGGTGGTCCGCTGGCCGGGTCCGGTGCTGGCCGCGACGATCGCTCTGGCGTTGGTCGGGCTGCTCACCCTGCCCGGGTACCGGACCAATTACGATGCCCGTCAGTACCTTCCGGCTGACATGCCGGCCAATGTCGGCTACGCCGCGGCCGAACGGCACTTCGGTGCCGCGCGGATGAATCCCGAACTGCTGATGGTCGAGAGCGATCATGATCTGCGCAACTCGGCGGACTTCCTCGTCATCGACAAGATCGCCAAGGCGATCTTCCGGGTGCCCGGGGTCGCGCGGGTGCAGACCATCACCCGGCCCGACGGTAAGCCCATCAAGCATTCGACCATCCCGTTCCAGTTGAGCATGCAGGGCACCACGAACCAGTTGAACCAGACTTATCTGCAGGACCGGTTCGCCGACATGCTGGTGCAGGCCGACGAGATGCAGACCACGATCGACACGATGGCTCAGATGTCGGCCATCACCGAGCAGATGGCCGATACCACCCATCGGATGGTCGCCAAGACCAGGGACATGACGCTCGACGTCGTCGAACTGCGTGATCACCTCGCCGACCTCGATGACTTCATCCGTCCGATCCGCAGCTACTTCTACTGGGAGCCACACTGCTACGACATCCCGGCGTGCTGGGCACTGCGGTCGGTGTTCGACACCCTGGACGGGATCAACCCGCTCACCGATGACATCCAGGACCTGGTCCCTGAACTCGAGCGCCTCGACGCGCTGATGCCTCAGCTGGTGCAGCTTCTTCCGCAGCAGATCGAGTCGATGCGGACGATGAAGTCGATGATGCTGACGATGTACCAGTCACAGAAGGGCATGCAGGACCAGCTCGCCGCGGCGCAGGAGAACTCCGATGCGATGGGCGACGCGTTCGACACGGCGATGAACGACGATTCGTTCTATCTTCCCCCCGAAGTCTTCGACAACGACGACTTCAAGCGCGGGATGGCGAACTTCATCTCGCCCGACGGCAGATCGGTCCGGTTCATCATCAGTCACGAGGGTGACCCCGCGACCGTCGACGGCATCTCCCACGTGCTTCCGATCAAGACGGCGGCCAAAGAAGCCATCAAGGGCACTCCGCTGGAGGGGTCGACGATCTATCTGGCCGGTACGGCCGCCACCTACAAGGACATGCGCGACGGGTCCAACTACGACCTGCTGATCGCCGGGATTGCTGCGGTGACATTGATTTTCAGCATCATGCTGGTCATCACCGGCAGTGTGGTGGCCGCCGGGGTGATCGTCGGAACGGTCCTGCTGTCGCTGGGGGCCTCGTTCGGGCTCTCGGTGTTGGTCTGGCAGCACCTTCTCGGCCTCGAGCTGCACTGGATGGTGTTGCCGATGTCGGTCATCCTGCTGTTGGCCGTCGGATCGGACTACAACCTGCTGTTGGTGTCGCGGTTCAAAGAGGAACTGGGCGGTGGCCTGAAGACCGGCATCATCAGGGCCATGGCCGGCACCGGCTCCGTCGTGACGTCGGCGGGCTTGGTGTTCGCGTTCACGATGGCCTCGTTCGCGTTCAGCGATCTCAAGGTGATGGCGCAGGTCGGGACCACGATCGCCATGGGGTTGTTGTTCGACACGCTGATCGTGCGCTCGTTCATGACACCGGCGGTGGCCTCGCTGCTCGGCAGGTGGTTCTGGTGGCCCCGCCGGGTGCCCGACCAAGCGTCGCAGCGAAGGCTCGCCGCGATCGGATGCGCGCCTGGCACCACCACTCCAGCCGCGCCGCGCTGACCGGTGACGGGTAGCGTTGCCATCCATGAGCGAGGGGACGCGATGAGCGGCGGCCTGTTCGCCCTCCTGGACGACGTCGCGGTGCTGGCCCGGCTGGCCGCCGCATCGGTCGACGACATCGGGGCGGCCGCCGGCCGCGCCACGGCCAAAGCTGCGGGCGTGGTCATCGACGACACTGCGGTCCCCCCGCAGTACGTCCACGGCATCGCTGCGGAGCGCGAGCTGCCGATCATCAAGCGGATCGCCATTGGGTCGCTGCGCAACAAGATCGTCTTCATCCTGCCCGCCATCATGTTGCTCAGTCAGTTCGCGCCGTGGCTGCTGACCCCGATCCTGATGCTCGGCGCCACCTTCCTGTGCTACGAGGGTGCCGAAAAGGTGTGGGGCAAGATCACCGGGCACGGCGGTCACGCCGTACCGGCGGCCGCGGCAGGGCCCGATGCCGAGCGGTTCATGGTGACCGGCGCGATCCGCACCGACCTGATCCTGTCCGCGGAGATCATGGTCATCGCGCTCAACGAGGTGGCCGACCAGTCGTTCCTGCCCCGGCTGATCATCCTGCTCGTGGTCGCGTTGGTGATCACCGCCGTGGTGTACGGCGTCGTCGCGGGAATCGTGAAGATGGACGACGTGGGGCTGCGCCTGACCCAGCGGTCGTCGGCGTTGGCCAAGAAGGTGGGCCGCGGCCTGGTTGCCGGCATGCCGAAACTGCTCGGCGCGCTGTCGCTCGTCGGCACCGTCGCCATGCTGTGGGTGGGCGGGCACATCCTGCTGTTGGGCACCGACGAACTCGGGTGGCATCTGCCCTACGAGCTGGTGCATCACGCCGAGGAGTATGTGCACCACGTCGCCGCCGTGGGCGGGGTCCTGGCATGGCTGGTGAACACCGCCGCCTCCGCGGTGGTGGGCCTCGTGGTGGGAGCCGTGGTGGTGGCGGTCGTGCACGTGCTGCCATTCGGCAAGAAGGATCCCGCAGCGCCGGCAGGACGAGCCGACCACGGCTAGCGCCTTGACGTCCTAAGGTAGGGCCATGCAGGTCGCCGGAATCGCCGCGACGTTCGTGTGGCTGGGGATGGTGCTGGCGATCTCGTTCCTCGAGGCACCGCTGAAGTTCCGCGCGCCGGGTGTCACGCTGCAGATCGGTCTCGGCATCGGGCGAGTGGTGTTCCGCGCGCTCAACGTCTGCGAGGTCCTGTTGGCGGTGACGGTGGTGGTCGCGGTGTGGGCGGGTGGTGCCGGGACGCTCGGTGTCGCGGCGGTGGCGGTAGCAGTGGTGATGCTGACCGTGCAGATCGTCGCGGTGCGGCCGGCGCTGACGCGTCGATCGGATCAGGTCCTGGCCGGCGCCGAAGGGCCACGTTCCCACGCGCACGTCGTGTACGTCGGACTCGAGGTGGTCAAGGCGATCGCGCTCGTCACCGCGGGTTTTGCGCTCGCGGTGCCCGCATCCTAGGTAGGTAACCCTATCCTCACCTGGCTCGGGTAGGGTCAGCCACCACGATGACCGATGTGCTGCCCATCCTGCCCCGCGAGCTCACCGACCTCCCCGAGGAGGTGCGCATGGTGCCGCCTCCGCCGACACCGCAGCTGCGCGAACCCTTCTCGATCAGGCTGGTCGAGCCCGACGCGGACACGGAGATGATCGCGGAGTGGATGAACCGCCCGCATCTGGCCCAAACCTGGGAGTACGACCGGCCGGCGACATGGTGGCGGGGCTACCTGCGGGCGCAGTTGGCCGGTGAGTACTCACGGCCGTTCGTCGGCATCTTCAAGGGCAGTCCGCACGGCTACGTCGAGGTCTACCGCGCGGCCAAGGACTCCATCGCCCCGTGCTACGAGGCCGACCCCTATGACCTCGGACTGCACGCGGCGATCGCCGATCTCGACATCGTCAACCGAGGCTTCGGCCCGCTGCTACTGCCGCGGCTGGCTGCCAGCCTGTTCCAGAGCGAACCCCGTTGCAAACGCATCATGTTCGATCCCGACCACCGCAACACCGCGGCGCGCCGGCTGTGCGAATACGCCCGCTGTGACTTCCTCGGCGAGCACCAGATGTCCAACCGCCGGATGGCGCTCTACGCGCTGAACCGGCCTGCCGGCGGGCAGTGACTCACTCGGGCGCCCCGATCATCGCGTCCTCCGCCGCGGTGCCGATCATGGCGTCGTAACCGTCGTAGTCGGGTCGCATCGCCGCGGCGACCAGTTCCCACAGCACCTCGTCGGTGCCGCCCCCCACGCGGGCCAGCTTCATGTCCTTCCACCAACGGCCCAACGGAGTCTCGTCAACCAGATATCCGGCGCCGCCGAACAGATGCATGCACTCCGACAGCACCTCCTCACCCAGCCGCGCGGCGGTGACCTTGACCGCGGCCGCGGCGCGCAGATCCAGCCGGCCCTGCGCGGCGATACCGTGCAGGCCGTGGCGCAGCAGGTCCACCCGGGCCTGCAGGTCGGCCATCCGCATCCGCAGCGCCTGGTGCTCGAACAGCGTCACGCCGAACTGTCTGCGCCGCATCATGCGGGCGTGGGTGATCCCGAGGACGCGCTGACACGACGACGCCACCTGACCCGCGATCGACATACGTTCGTGTGCCAGACCCCACGAGATCGCCGCCAGCCCGGTGCCGGCGCGGGCGACGAGATGGTCGGCGGGCACCCAGGTGTCGATGTGGACCGCGGCGGTGTCCAGCGGGCCGGCGCCGACCTTGCGCCATGGTGGCCGCACCTGGACCTGTGCGGTGGGGACGGCGATGACGAGGACGTTGCCGTGCCGGCTGGCGGGGTCGTGGTCCACGCTACGGGCGACGACCATGATGTGATCGGCGATGGGGGACAGGGACACGAACTTCTTGACGCCCCGTATCTCGAAACCCTCACCGGAGGAACGTGCCTCGGTCTGGACGATCTGCAGATCGGAGCCGCCGGACTCCTCGGACGCGCCGATGCACAGCACCGACTGACCGTCGATGGCCAGTTCGCAGACGTCGCGGAGGTGCTCGGACCTGCCGAACCTGCGCAGGATCGCGATCGCCGAGTCGTGCAGGCTGACACCTACCCCGATACCGGCGGACCCCAGCCGGCCCAGGCTGAAGGCCAGCTCGTTCAGTTTGGCGACGTCGGGGTGCTGGCCGCCCTGCGGACCCCATTTGGCGCGGAACACCCCCGCTGAGCCCAGATGCTCGATCAGCTTGCGGGGAAACCGCTCCGCCGCTTCGGCGTCGGCGGTCCAGCCCGTGACGGTGTCGTCGAAGACCCGGTCCAGCAGCTCGCGGTAGGCGTCAGGGTCGACCGCTGCGGGGACCGTCATGTGCGCACCGCCTCCAGAGTGTTCTTGACCTGCAGTCGGCGCAGCTTGCCCGACGTTGTCCGGGGCAGCGATCCTGGCGTGACGAACACCACGTCCGCCGGGACGACGCCGCACTGTGAAGCCACCCGCTGCACCAGCTCGGTGCGCGCGCCCGCTTCGTCGGCCCCGCGGAACTCCGCGGTGATGACCAGCCCCGGCCGGGCCGAGTCGGCGCCGGCGCCCACCGCGACGACACCGCCCTCCCGCACGCCGCGGACCTGCGCGGCCACGCGTTCGATCTCGCTGGGGAACAGGTTGCGCCCGGCCACGGTGATGAGTTCTTTGATCCGCCCGCACACGACCAGGCCGGAATCCGTCAGGTAGCCCAGGTCACCCGTGGTGAACCAGTCGTGGGCGGACAACGGTTCCTCCCTGAGGTAGCCGCTCATCATCGACGTGCCGCGAATCTGGATCTCGCCGATCTCACCGCCGGCGGCGTCGCTGCGTTCGGTGGGTACCACCCGCAGCTCCATCCCCGGGATCACCTCACCGACGAGGGCATGGCGCTGCGTCGAACCCGTTGTCACATCGACAGTTTCGTCGACCAGCAGACCGGTTCCCGGGCGTGGGATCGTTACCGCACACGAGGCCTCGGCCAGACCGTAGGACGGGGCGGCCGCATGCGGGTCCAGGCCGAATCGGCCGAACTCGGTGAGGAACAACTGGTAACCGGCGCAGTCGATGGGTTCGCCGCCGTTGAGGGCGAAACGAAGCCGGCTCAGGTCGACGTCGGAGACCCGGCGGGAGTATCTGCCGAGCACCGAATAGGCGAAGTTCGGTGCCGCCGTGAGGGTTGCGCCGCTCTCGGAGAGCCAGCGCAGCCAGCGGAACGGGGACGCCGAGAACGCTCCCGTCGGCGCCAGCCACATCTCCGGGCCGCTGACGAAGCCGGTCAGCAGGAAGGTCAGGCCCATGTCGTGGTACAGCGGCAGCCAGGTGCAGCCGACGTCGCGTCCCGGATCCACTGCGGTGTGCTGCAGGACCCCGGAGACGTTGTCGAGCACCGCCGAGGGGGACAGCAGTGCGGTGCGCGGGGTTCCGGTGGACCCGGCGGTGCCCTGCAGGACGGCGGGGGTGTCGGCAGGGGTCGGTTGGGGCAGCAGAGTCGATGAGCGCCGGGGATGCCCCGTCTCGACCGCGTCGTGCACGGTCAGTCCGGAATCGCAGTCGCGCAACAGGTTCAGGCAGTCACCGTGGCTGAACACCTGCGTCACGCCGATGTCGGTGAGGCGGGTGGTGGTCGCGGCGGCCCACTGGCGGTCGTCGGCGCCGCGCACCGGGCCCGGCAGGATGGCCACCGAGCGCCCGGCCAGCCACGCCCCCTGAATGGCAGCGACGATCTCGACCGTGGGTTCACCGATCAGGCCGACAGCGCCATCTGCACCGTCGAGAACGCGTTCGGCGATGTTCTCGGCGCGGGAGTGCACCTCTTGCCAGGGGTGACGCCGCCACTCGGCGGTATCGCGGTCCAGGATCACCAGGTCGTGTGGTGATGTGGTCATCGCCCGCCGTGATGCGGTCGCGAGCGCACTCACCGTTCGGCCGGAGCCTTCGCCAGGATCGCAGCCTCGAGGTCGCCGACGGTGTTGCAGGTCAACAGGTCCTCTTCGGACAGAACCACCCCGATCTTGTCCTCGATGGCCACCATTCCGACGGCGAACGCGACCGAGTCGAGGCCCACGTCGTCGATCAGGCGCGAATCCCGGCTCACCCGGGTGAGGTCGACGTTGAGGTCGTCGCGCAGGATGTCGGCCAGCGCGGCGCTGATGCGGGGCGGGGTGGGCGTCTCCATGCGGCGAGACGTTACACCGCCTACTAAAGGTAGGCTACGCTTACCTCTGCGCCTGCGACTCCTGGGATTGCGCCGCGACCGATGTCCGGTCACCATCCGCGTGTCCTCGCCCAGCGCCGCACCATCTCGGACCGGTTCGGTGTGCCGTCACTCCAGGCGCAGGCCGCCCCGGGTGCGGCCGTTGTCCACCGCGAGCATCGCAGGGACGGTTTCGCAGGTCACCAGGCCGTGGCCGGCGGTCAGTTCGTCGATGACGGGATAGCTTGCTGCGATGCTCTCCGCGGTGTCGACGATCACCGTGCTCACCGGCACGTGCCGGGCCAGTTGGAAAAGCTGATCACCGTGCGGCGCCTGTGCGCCGTGGTACCCCCAGATGCTCCGCAGCACCGTGGCGCCGTTGGCGTGGTCGGTCTCCATCAACCTGCTCACCAACGCGCGGTGGACGGGCGTGCCGTCATGGCGGCTGTCTTCGTCGGTGCGCACCGTCACCTTGAGGAATTCGCCGGACACAGTCGCTGGTTCGGCGATCGAGCGGCCGGCGTTCTTACACACGGTGTTTCGCTCCACGGTGATCAATGGGTCGGCCAACTTTGGCCGCAGTTCGGTCAGTGCGACGTCCGCCTGCTCCGCGGTGCCCACGCCCACCACGATCAGCGGCACGTCGGCGTTACGGCTGAAGACCCGCGCCCGCCGCCGCTGGCCGGACGCCGTGCCGTCCACCCCGAGAA
>CAXEZH010000027.1:0-22285 GCA_964000695.1 uncultured Mycolicibacterium sp.
CCTGCCGCACCCCCTACTGCGACGCCCCGATCCGCCACCACGACCACGCCACCCCCGACCGCGCCGGTGGGCCGACCAGCGCCCGCAACGGCCTGGGCAGCTGTGAAACCTGCAACTACGCCAAAGACGCCCCCGGCTGGACCGTCACCACCACCAACCACGACGGCACCCACACCGCCACCTACACCACCCCCACCGGCGCCACCTACCACTCCCTAGCCCCACCAGCCCCCGGAACCCCCATCACCCGCCGCAGCATCATCGAAGACGGACTGAGCATCGACCTCATCACCTTCCACGCCGCATAGGGTCACCGTGAAACCGGCGGTCAGTCCACCGTGGCGTCGAGCCAGTCCAACGTGACCGCGTTCGACAAGGTCAGATTCCCGAGCTGGCAGTGTGTGTCGGCGCCTTCGGCGCCGGTGAACATCCGCTTCGTCACCGGACCGGCTGCCTGATCGGCGAATACCTCGTACTGCCGCAGAGGCTCGCCTCCCTCACCCGATCCCACCAACGCCAGAGCGGGACAAGCGATCAAGGCGGGGTCGACGGTGAACTGCCGCAGATACTCGAAGGTCTCGAGGAATGTCGTCTGGCCGAATCGCCGGATCAGCGACCGCGACATCTCCTTGATGGTGGGTGGCATCTCCTCATCGGGGATCTCGTCGATGTCGTCGAGACTGAAATCCTCCTCGGGCGTGAGCACCTCGGCGGGGTCCCCACCCATCCCGGCGACGAACGACACCATGTAGGCACGCAGGTCGATCACCGGCGAATTCGCCACCAGGGCACGCACCCGGGTGTCATGGGCGGCAGCCCTGGTGGCGAAGTAACCACCGAAACTGATGCCCAGCAGGGCCAGGCGGTCCGGGTCGACGCCGGGACGCTCGATGACCCGGTCGAGCCACGCCGAGACCCACGACTCGGTGTCGGGCACGAAATGTGTCGCAGGTTCGGTGCGGGCGGTGTCCATCTGGCCGGGGCCGCAGATCTGCAGCACCCGCCAGCCGCGCTGCAGTGCCGCCAACCCGATCTGGAAGTAGGTTTCCTCGAGGGTGCCGTCGAACCCGCTCGTGGCGACCAGCGTCGGTCCGGCATGCGCGGCACCCGGGGGGACGAACCAGTACCCCGGCAGGCGTTGGCCCCGCCAGGACAGCCATATTTCCTCCACCCCGTCCGGCCCCAGCGCAGCCAGGAATGCGGCCCGGCTGGCGAGACCGAGCTCGACGTGGCGATCGGCGCCGAACGGCGAGAAGTATTCGGCTGCACGGAAACTGTTCGACGCGTGCAGATAGCGCTCTCGGGCGCTGAGGTGGTGACCGGCGGCGGACCGCTGGTCGGCGTCAACGCGTTGGCGCTCGGCGAGCGCCGCGAACTCCTCGGACCACGCCTGCGGACCCGCTTCGCGAATACGAGCCGCCACCGCCAGCGTCTCACCGACCGAGGCCCCGCCGTAGCAGGCGGACCCCAGCTGGCGCAGGAGCTGGAAGTCCAGCTCAGGATCGTCGAAACCCGTGACACGAGTACTGCTGCGAACGGTGGTATCGGTCACGCGATCTCCTTCCGCGGAAACTACTCGCCGGTGCCCCGCACTGCCTGGGCGGCCGCCCGGATCTGGGGTGTCACCAGCATCACCTGACCCAGCACGCCGTTGATGAAGCCGGGTGACTCATCGGTCGAGAGCTGCTTGGCCAGTTCGACCGCCTCGTCGACCGCGACGGGCTCCGGCACGTCCACACCGTGCAGCAGCTCCCACACCGCCACGCGCAGGATGGCGCGGTCGACGGCGGGCAGCCGGTCCAGTGTCCACCCCTGCAGGTGCGTCGCGATGAGGTCGTCGATGTGCGCGGCATGCTCGGTCACGCCCCGTGCGACCGTCACCGTGTAGGGATTCAGCAGCGCCACGTCGGCCTGATGGTGCGACAGCGCATTACGGGCGTCGGCCACTTCGGCCGCGGTGATGCCGCGGGCTTCGGCCTCGAACAGCAGATCGACGGCCCGCTTACGGGCCTGGTGCCGCCCGCGATCACTTCTGCGGTCAGCCATCCCGTCGCTCCGCTACGCTCCGCTCGCCCCGGGCAACCATCCCGTCGCTTCGCTGCGCTCCACTCGCCCAGGTGTCAGGCATTGACCCTTCCCAGGTAGCTGCCGTCGCGCGAATCCACCTTCAGCTTGTCACCGGTGTTGATGAACAACGGCACCTGGATCTCGGCGCCGGTCTCGACGGTGGCCGGTTTGGTTCCGGCGCTGGACCGGTCACCCTGTAGGCCCGGCTCGGTGTGGGTGACCTCGAGCTCGACCGTCACCGGCAGCTCCAGGTACAGCGGCGCCCCGTCATGGAACGCGATCTGGACCGGCATGCTCTCCAGCAGGAAGTCGGCAAGCCGGCCGACGAGTGAATCCGGCAACGGATGCTGCTCGAAGTCTTCGGAATCCATGAACACGAAATCCGAGCCGTCCCGGTAGAGGAAGGTGGCATCGCGGCGGTCCACGGTTGCGGTCTCGACCTTCACACCCGCGTTGTAGGTCTTGTCGACGACCTTGCCGGACAGCACGTTCTTCAGCTTGGTCCGCACGAAGGCCGGGCCCTTACCGGGCTTGACGTGCTGGAACTCGACGATCTGCCACAGTTGGCCGTCGATCTGAAGGACGAGCCCGTTCTTGAAGTCGGCGGTCGTTGCCACGGTGGGATGTACTCCTAGCTTCTAGAGGACGACCAGGTCCTTGGAAAACCTGGTGAGTAGTTCGGGGCTGTCTCCGGTGACCGCCAGGGTGTCCTCGATGCGGACTCCACCACGGTCGGGCAGGTAGACACCGGGCTCGACGGTCACCGCGGAGCCAGCCAGCAGTGTACCGGCGGCCGCTCCGTTGATTCCCGGCGCTTCGTGGATCTGCAGACCCACGCCGTGGCCGAGGCCGTGGCCGAAGTTCTCGGCGTACCCGGCGTCTGCGATGACCTGGCGCGATGCGGCGTCGACATCCTTGAGCACCACCCCCGGGGCGAGCGCATCCCGGCCGGCGCGCTGCGCGGTGGCCACCAACTCGTAGATGTCGCGCTGCCAGTCGGCGATCGGCGACAGCACGAAGGTTCGGGTCATGTCCGAGTGGTAGCCGGCGACCAGAGCACCGAAGTCGATCTTGACGAAGTCACCTGCAGCCAGCACAGCGTCGGTGGGCCGGTGATGCGGTACGGCAGAGTTCGCTCCAGCCGCGACGATCGTCTCGAACGATGCGCCGTCGGCGCCGTGCACCAGCATCAGCGCTTCGAGGTCGTTGCGGACCTCCTTCTCGGTGCGGCCCGGGCGCAGCCCGCCCGTCTGCACCAGGTCCGTCAGCGCGGCATCGGCGGCCTCGCAGGCCAGCCGCAGCACCGCCAACTCGCCGGAATCCTTCACTTCGCGCAGCCCTTCGACGGTTCCGGCCGCCCGGATCAACTCGCAGTGCTCCCCTGCCTCGCGTGTGAACGTGGCGAAGGCGTCGACGGTCACCACGTGGCTCTCGAAGCCGAGCCGGCGCACTCCGGAGGCGGCGGCGCGCCCGACCAGATGCGGATTGCAGGCGCGCTCGATCACCACCTCGGCGTCGGGAGCCTGACGCGCGGCCTGGGTGCGGTAGCGGCCGTCGGTGGCCAGCACCGGCGTTTCGTGTTCGGCGAGCACCAGCAGCGCCGCGTTGGAGCCGGTGAACCCGGACAGATAACGCACGTTGATCAGGTCCGTTACCAGCATGGCATCCAGTCCGGCATCCACGAGACGTTGCCGTAACCGGTCACGGCGCTGGGAAATCGTCACAGCGCACGACGCTACTCGCTAAGGTGAGGCCCCATGAGCAAGTGGCTGCTGCGCGGACTGATGTTCGCCGCCCTGATGGTGATCGTCCGGTTACTCCAGGGAGCGATGATCAACGTGTGGGAGACCCGGGCGACGATGATCAGCGTGATCCTGGTTGTCGCGTACGCGATTGTCGCCCTGCTGTGGGGTTATGTCGACGGCCGCTCGGACGCGAAGAAGAACCCCGACCCGGAACGCCGGTCCGACCTGGCGATGACGTGGCTGTTGGCCGGCCTGTTCGCCGGTGTGGTCAGCGGCGCGGTGGCGTGGTTCATCGGGCTGTTCTACAACAACCTCTATGTCGAGGGGCTGCTCAACGAACTGACCACCTTCGCAGCGTTCACCGCGCTGCTGGTCTTCCTCAGCGCGATCGTCGGCGTGGGCCTGGGCCACTGGCTGGTCGACCGCAAGGCGCCGCCGATGGAGCGTCGCCGCGAGGACGACGACCGGGCCGACACCGATGTGTTCGCCGCCGTGCGCGACGACCGCGACGACAACTACTCCACCGCGCAGACCGGCACCGAGGCCGAGCCGTACACCTCCCCGGTCGCCGTGGCCGAGGACGATGAGACCAGGCGTGACGATCAGACCAGGCGCGACAACTGAGCTGACCGGCTAACCGCGGGCCACCTCGGCATACGCTGCAGCCAGCAACGACGGGTCCGGGCCCTCCAGCCGACCGGGTTTGGCCAACCCGTCGAGCACCACGAAGCGCAGCACCCCGGCCCGGGTCTTCTTGTCGCCGAGCATCGCCTCGAGTAGCTGCGGCAGCGCGTCGGCGTCATAGCTCACCGGCAGCCCCAGCGCCTCCAGGATCGAGCGGTGCCGCTGGGCGGTCTCGTCGTCGAGCCTGCCGGCCAGCCTGCCCAGTTCGGCAGCGAACACCAGACCGACCGCCACGGCGGCACCGTGGCGCCACTGATAGCGCTCCCGACGCTCGATGGCGTGCGCCAGCGTGTGCCCGTAGTTGAGGATCTCGCGAAGCTGCGATTCTTTCTCGTCGGCGGCGACCACCTCGGCCTTCACTGCAACCGCGCGCCGGATCAGCTCCGGCAGCACCTCGCCGGTCGGGTCGAGGGCCGCGCCGGGATCGGCCTCGATCATGTCGAGGATCACCGGGTCGGCGATGAAACCGGCCTTCACCACCTCGGCCATGCCGGCGATGATCTCGTTGCGGGGCAACGTCTCCAGCGTGGCCAGGTCGATCAGCACGGCAGCGGGCTGGTGGAATGCCCCCACGAGGTTCTTGCCCGCATCGGTGTTGATGCCGGTCTTCCCGCCCACCGCGGCGTCGACCATACCCAGCAACGTGGTCGGGATGTGCACGATGTCGACGCCGCGCAGCCACGTCGCAGCGGCGAATCCGGCCACGTCGGTCGCGGCTCCGCCACCGAGGCTGACCACGGCGTCCTTGCGGCCCAGACCGATGCGGCCGAGCACCTCCCAGATGAATCCGACCACCGGTAGCTCCTTGCCCGCTTCGGCGTCGGGGATCTCGATGCGGTGCGCGTCGATGCCCCGCTCGGCCAGGTGGGCGCGGATCGCCTCGGCGGTCTGCGCGAGGACTGGCTGGTGCAGGATCGCCACCTTGTGCCGGCCCTCGAGGATGCGCGCCAGGTCGCCGAGCAGACCGGTACCGATGATCACCGGGTAAGGCGGGTCGGTGCGGACGTCCACCGTCACCGGTTCCGTCACGGGCTGTCCTTTCGTGAGCAGGAGGAGGAGCCGCGGCCCTTCTTGGCGGCCACCGCGGCCGGACTGGGCGGCGCTTCGGTGGACGGGGCGGCGGTCAGCGACCACGGAGCGCGGCGCCACGCCGGGCGGCGACGGCGCCGGTCGGGCCGTGCCGCGGAATTCTCCAGGCGGTTCACGATGTGACGCACGACCGCACCGGGATTGCGGTGGTTGGTGTTCACCCGCATCGTGGCCACCTGCCGATACAACGGAACCCGTTGGCTCATCAGTGCTTTGAATTTCTCCCCGCGGTCGCCGCCGGCCAGCAACGGGCGCACCGTCGAGCCACCGGTGCGGCGCACCCCCTCCGCCGCGTTGATCTCGAGGTAGACCACCGTGTGGCCGGCCAGCGCCTCGCGGACCCCCGGGGTGGTGACGGCCCCGCCGCCGAGCGACAGGATCCCGTCGTGGTTGGCCAGCGCATCGCGGATGACGCATTCCTCGATGCGGCGAAACTCCGCCTCACCGTCGGTGCCGAAGATATCGGCGATGGTGCGGCCGGTGGCCTTCTCGATGGCGGCGTCCGTGTCGAGCATCTCCAGACCGAGCGTCTTGGCCAAGCGCCGCCCGATCGTGGACTTGCCCGAACCGGGCAGGCCGACCAGTACGGCTTTCGGAGCCATCAGCCCGAGGCCCGCGCCGGATCGGCGCCGGCAGGCTCACGGTCGGCCACGGAGCGCAGGTAGCTGTCGATGTTGGCCCGGGTCTCGCCGATCGAGTCACCACCGAACTTCTCCAGCGCGGCGCGCGCCAGCACCAGGGCAACCATGGTCTCGACGACGACGCCGGCGGCGGGCACCGCACAGACGTCGGAGCGTTGATGGATCGCGACGGCCTCCTCACCGGTGGACATGTCCACCGTCGCCAACGCGCGTGGCACCGTCGAGATGGGCTTCATCGCGGCGCGCACCCGCACCGGTTGGCCGTTGGTCATGCCGCCTTCGAGACCGCCGGCCCGATTGGTCGAGCGGGTGACCCCGTCAGAGCCGGGATAGATCTCGTCGTGGGCGACGCTGCCTCGCCGGCGCGCCGTCTCGAAGCCATCGCCGATCTCGACTCCCTTGATGGCCTGGATCCCCATGACCGCTCCGGCCAGCTGACTGTCGAGACGGTTGTCGCCACTGGTGAAAGAACCCAGTCCCACCGGGAGGCCGTGCGCGACCACCTCGACCACACCGCCGAGCGTGTCGCCGTCACGCTTGGCGGCTTCGATCTCGGCGATCATTCGTTCTTCGGCGGCCTTGTCGAAGGCCCGCACCGGGCTGGCGTCAACCGCCGCGAGATCCGCGGCCTGCGGCGGTGGGCCGTCATAGGGGTCGGACGCGCCGATGGAGATGACGTGTGACACCACCTCGACCCCGAGCGCCTCCCGCAGGAACGCCCGGGCAACGGTGCCGGCAGCCACCCGGGCGGCCGTCTCGCGGGCGCTGGCGCGCTCGAGAACCGGGCGGGCGTCGTCGAAGCCGTACTTCAGCATGCCCGCATAGTCGGCATGACCGGGCCGGGGCCGGGTCAACGGCGCATTACGGGCCGCGCTGTCGGCCAGCAGGGTCGGATCCACCGGGTCCGGCGCCATCACCGACTCCCATTTCGGCCACTCGGTGTTGCCGATCTCGATCGCGATCGGGCCGCCGAGGGTCACCCCGTGCCGGACGCCGGCGAGCATCGTGACCTGGTCCTGTTCGAATTTCATCCGGGCGCCGCGGCCGTAGCCGAGTCGGCGGCGGGCCAGCTGGCCCGCGATCTCGTCGGAGGTCACATGAACGCCGGCGACCATGCCTTCGACCATGGCCACCAACGCACGGCCGTGGGATTCGCCTGCAGTCGTCCATCGCAACACGTGTTTCATTTTCGCACGCCGACCACACCGGACCCACGCGCGGATCAGAGCACGCGATACACCCGGTAGTCGACCCGATTCGGAAGAAGGGCGTTGTAGGCAACGGCGGTGACCCCGGTGAGCCATCTGTAGCGCTCGTCGGACGTCTCGAAGCGGGGCGTCGTCCGGACATAGGTCTGCGCGAACGGCAACGCCTCACCGCCGGCGAGCCGCGCCAAGCCGTCGGATGGCACTGCGATGACGCCGCGCGCCTCGAGATGGATCAACACCCCGTCATGGGTCACGATGGTCGCGCGCACGTCGACGCGGCCGATACCGTCCGCGCCGAGGGTCACCCAGTCACCGCCCCCGGGCCGCGGCACGCCGCGCAGCCGAGGACCGTCGACCGCCCCGCCGGTGGTCACGAAGGTCATCCTGGTGCCGACCGGGGTTGGGATGAGCTGAACGGGTTCCAGGTCGACCCGCATGTCGAACAGATGCTCGACCGGCAGGGCCGAGACAAGTGGGAGCCCGTGGCCCACAATCTGAGTATAGTCAGTCATACTTAGATGATGCGCCCGGCCGCCCGACGCGGCAAATACCTCAAGCCAGCACCAGCCACATCACCGCGCCTGCGCTGAGGCACATCGAAACACCGTGCGGCACCGTCGCGTCCGAACGCCACGCGAGCAGCACCCCCGCCCACCCCATGGTCAGTGCCGCAGCCAAGAGAGCGGAGAGCGCCCACACATCGGGACCGAGGGCTCCGGTCAACGCACCCACCCCGATGGCCAGCTTGACATCTCCGGCGCCCATCGCAGCCGGCGCGACCAGATGCACGGCGGCGTACGCCGCGAACAATGCGGCCGCCCCGAGCGTCGCGCCCCTGCCGTAGCCGGCGATCACCGCGCCGGCGAGGACCATCGCAGCACCGGGGAGGGTGAGCACGTTGGGTAGGCGCCGATGCCGGATGTCGAACGCACCCAACGTGATCAGCCACGCAGACAGAGCGAGGGCAATCAGCACTCCCCCGGTCGACCCCATCCGCTCAGGCTAAGTCCCGCGCCGGGCGGTGCGACGCACCTTTTTGTCCGGCCGGCCACCGGTTCAGTCCGGCCCGCGCAATGCCGCCCGCATGGCATCACGGGGAGCCACACACCCGGTGAACTGCTCGACCTGACTGAAGGCCTGGTTCAGCAGCATCTCCAGCCCGCTGACCACCCGTCCTCCCCGCGCCGTCACCTGAGCCGCAAGCGGGGTGGGCCACGGGTCGTAGATCGCGTCGAGAAGCCACGGGGTCGCCGCCAGGATCGGCGCGTACGGCGTCACCGCGTCCGCGGGCACCGTGTTGACCACGACATCGACGCCGGCCACCTCGTCGGCCAGACGTGCGCCGGTGACATCGCAGAACCGTGCCTCCGCGCCGCACCGGCGGGCCAGGTCGACCAGCGGCGCGGCCTTCTCGGCGTTGCGAGCGGTCACGGTGATCTGCCGTGCACCCAGCTCGAGAAGGCCGACCACCACCGCCGGGGCCGTTCCGCCGGAGCCCACCACCATGCAGCGCTCCGCGCGCGGGACGCCGGCCAGCGCGCCACGCACCCCGTCGACATCGGTGTTGTCGGCACGCCACCCGCCCGAGAACCGGACCAGTGTGTTGGCCGACCCCACCAGTTGAGCCCGCTCGGTGGCCTCGTCGGCGAACCGCAGCGCTGCGAACTTGCCCGGCATCGTCACCGACACCCCGATCCACTCCGGACCGAACCCGCCCACCAGCGCAGGCAGCCGCTCGGCGTCGCACTCGATGCGGTCATACGTCCAGTCGTCGAGGCCCAGCGCCCGGTAGGCCGCCAGGTGCAACTGCGGGGACCGCGAGTGGGCGATCGGAGAACCGAGCACCGCGGCCCGCCGGGCTCCGCCGCGGTCGCTCATCGGTGCGGTCTGCTCATCGCCGACAGCTGCTCGCGCAGCGACGTGTCGAGGCACACCGACTCAGCGCGCCGAATCGAGCACACCGTTTCGCCTCGCCAGCTCGATGTTGGCCAGGTGCTGCTCGTATTCACGGGTGAACAGCGTGGTGCCCTGCATGTCGATCGTCACGAAATACAGCCAGTCTCCGGGCGCGGGCGCCTCGGCCGCGGCCAGTGCCGGCAGGCCCGGCGAACAGATCGGGGTGGCCGGGAGGCCGGGGCGCAGGTAGGTGTTCCACGGTGTCTCCTGCGAGCGGTCCCCGTCGGTCGTGGCCACCTCGATGCGGTCCAGCGCGTAGTTCACCGTGGAATCGAACTCCAATGTGCGCTGTTCGGCCAACCGGTTGTAGATCACCCGGGCCACCTTGGCGAAGTCTTCCGGGGTGGACTCACGCTGAACCAGCGAGGCAACGGTCAGCACCTGGTAGGGGCTCATGTTGAGCGAAGTCGCCGTGTTGAGCAGACCGTTCTGCTCGTACAACTCGCTGCCGGCGGCGATCAGCGCGCCGAGCATGTCTCGTGGCTGAGCCGACGGGTCGACGTTCCATGTGCCCGGCGCGATGAGGCCCTCCAGTCGGCGGTGGTCGGGGCCCATCGCCAGCACGGGCGCTACCGCCCACTGAGGCACGGCGAGCGCCTCGGGCGGCAGCGCGGCCGCCGCGTTGCGCAGGTCGTCGACCGACACGCAGCGCCGTTCGCCGTCGAGATCCACGCACGACGCATCGGAGATCAGCGTCAGGATTCCGTCGGTCACCGCGTTCGTCTTGACGTCGCGCACGTCGTCGAGTTGGCGGCCTTCGGGGATCACCAGCCTGCCGACCCGGTTGGCGGGATCGGCGAGGCGCTCGACCGCATCGGCGGCCGGAATCTCGGTGCGGACCTTGTAGAAGCCGGGCTGGATGGCCGAGATGGCGGAGTTGCCGTCCGCAGCCGTGACGAACGCCGACACCGTCGCGACCACGTTGCTGTCGCGCAGAGTCTGCGCGATCACAGTCGTGGAGTCGCCTTCGTGAACCTGGATGACCACGTCGTTGACGCCGTCACCGGCGTAGTCGTCGGCCGAGCCGCCGAACAGTGAGTGCCACAGCTGCGAACCGAGGAACACCGCCCCGATCGCGACCACGATCAACACGCCCACCGCGAGCACCGCGGCGGTCCGGCGCCTGCGCCGGTAACGGGCGGCCCGGGCGCGCTCACGGCGGGTCATCCGGTTCCGCGGCGGTCCCACCGCCAGTGGTTCGGCGCGGTCGCTGGCCCAATCGTCAGTCATCGGTGACCTCTCCGTGCGCGGCTGCTGCCGCTCGCCTCTGGTCCAGCCAGTTCTGCAGAATCCCCACTGCCGCCGCCTGATCGATCACCGAGCGCTGGCCGCGGGCGCGGACCCCAGCTTCACGCAGTGATCGTTGCGCAGTCAACGTAGTGAATCGTTCGTCGGCCATCCGCACCGGCACCGGTGCGATGCGGCCGGACAGCTGATCGGCCATGTCGATCGCGTCCTGGGCCGAGGAGCCCGCTCGATCGGCCAGCGTGCGGGGCAGCCCGACGATGACCTCGACGACCCGATATTCGTCGACGAGCGCGGCCAGTCGGCGCAGATGCGCCCCGGAACGCCGATCCCGCCGCACCGTTTCCACCGGGGTCGCCAGGACCGCACCGGGATCGCTGACCGCGACACCGATGCGGACGGTGCCGACGTCGACGCCGAGGCGCCGCCCCGGCCCAGGGTCGGGGCAGCGCGGATCACCCGGCCGGTCGGGCACCCGGTCAGGGTCGTTCGTCGCGGCCACCCCTGCTAGCCCCGGCCGATCTCCGCGCGTACCGCCGCCAATGCTGCGTCGATACCCGCCGCCCCCTTACCGGATCCCTGCGCCAGATCTGCTTTCCCCCCACCGCGGCCGTTGACCGCGGCCCCGAGCTGTTTGACCAGATCGTCGGCCCGCAACCCGAGATCCTGGGCGGCCGGGTTGACCGCCACCACGTACGGCACCGCATCGTTGTCGCCTTCGGCGATCAGCGCGACGACCGCCGGCCCGCTGCCGAGCTTGCCGCGGATGTCGCCCACCAGCGACCTCAGGTCACCGCCGGACATGCCACCGGCCATGCGCTGGGCCACGACGCGGACCTCGCCGATCTGCTCGGCACCCGCTGCCGCGTTGCCCGCCGCAGCGCGCGCGTTGACCATCCGCAGCCGGTCGAGTTCCTTCTCCGCGGCGCGCAGCCGTTCGACCAGCGTGGCGACGCGGCCGGGCACCTGTTCGGAGGGCACCTTCAGCGACGAGGCCAACCCGGCCATCAGCGCGCGCTCCTTGGCCAGATGGCGGAAGGAATCCATCCCCACATACGCCTCGACCCGGCGCACGCCCGAACCCACCGACGATTCGCCGAGGATCGTCACGGGCCCGATCTGCGCCGAGCTGCCCACGTGGGTACCGCCGCAGAGCTCCAGCGAGAACGGTCCGCCGATCTCGACGACGCGCACCTCGTCGGGGTAGGCCTCCCCGAAGAGCGCCATCGCGCCCATCGCCTTGGCTCGTTCCAGTTCGGTGGTGAAGCTGTGCACCTCGTAGTCGGCCTCGACCGCCTCGTTGGTGACCTGCTCGATGTCGGTCCGCTGCTCCTCGGTCAGCGGGCCCTGCCAGTTGAAGTCGAAGCGCAGATAGCCTGGGCGGTTGAGTGAGCCGGCCTGAACGGCGTTGGGGCCCAACACCTGACGCAGCGCAGCGTGCACCATGTGAGTGCCCGAGTGGCCTTGGGTGGCGCCGTGGCGCCAGCGCGGATCGACAGCGGCGACGATGGTGTCCCCTTCGACGAACTCGCCGGATTCGACCACCACGCGGTGCGCCCACAATGTCTTGGCGACCTTCTGCACGTCGGTCACTGCAGCCTTGGCGGTGCCGGAGGAACCGGTGCCGGTGATGGTCCCTTCGTCAGCGATCTGGCCGCCGGACTCGGCGTAGAACGGGCTGCGGTCGATCACCAGCTCCACCCGCTCGCCGGCGCCCTCGCGGCCTGTATGCGCCACCACCGGCACCCGCTTGCCGTCCACGAAGATGCCGAGAATCGTTGCCTCGGTGGTCAATTCGTCGAACCCGGTGAACTCGGTGGGGGCGGTGTCGACGAGTTCGCGGTACGCCGACAGGTCGGTGTGGGCCTGTTTGCGGGCCGCGGCGTCGGCCTTGGCGCGGCGGCGCTGCTCAGCCATCAGGCTGCGGAAGCCCTCCTCGTCGACGCTCAGGTCGGCCTCGGCCGCCATCTCGAGGGTCAGTTCGATCGGGAAGCCGTAGGTGTCGTGCAGCGTGAACGCGTCACTGCCGGAGAGCTTGTCCGCTCCCGAGGCCTTGGTGCTGCGGGCCGCCTCGTCGAACAGCCGCGAACCCGAGGCCAGAGTGCGGTTGAACGCGGTTTCCTCCGCGACGGCGATGCGCTGGATCCGGTCGAAGTCGCTGACGAGTTCGGGGTACGACGGGCCCATCGCGTCGCGCACGGTGGCCATCAGTTCGGCCATCACGGGCTGATCGACTCCGAGCAGTTTGGCCGCCCGGATGATGCGCCGCAGCAGGCGACGCAGCACGTAGCCGCGGCCCTCGTTGCCGGGGCTGACGCCGTCGCCGATGATGATCGCCGCGGTCCGGGTGTGGTCGGCGATGATCCGGTAGCGGACGTCGTCGTCGTGATTACCCTGCCCGTACCCGCGCGGGGCGATATCCGCCACCAGATCGATGACCGGGCGCAGCAGGTCGGTTTCGTAGACGTTGTCCACACCCTGCAGCAGGCACGCCACCCGCTCGACCCCCATGCCGGTGTCGATGTTCTGCCGGGGCAGCGGACCGAGGATCTCGAAGTCGGTCTTCGACGTGCCCTCCCCGCGCTCGTTCTGCATGAACACGAGGTTCCAGATCTCGATGTAGCGGTCCTCGTTGGCCTCCGGACCACCCTCGATGCCGTAGTCGGGGCCGCGGTCGTAGTAGATCTCCGACGACGGACCGCACGGGCCGGGAATGCCCATCGACCAGTAGTTGTCGGCCATCCCGCGGCGCTGGATCCGTTCGGCGGGCAGACCGGCGATGTCTCGCCACAGCTGCGCCGCCTCGTCGTCGTCGAGATACACGGTGGCCCACAACCGCTCGGGGTCGAATCCGTAGCCACCCTGCTCTACCGGGTTCGTCAGCAGCGTCCACGCCAGTTCGATCGCCCCGGCCTTGAAGTAGTCGCCGAACGAGAAGTTGCCGGCCATCTGGAAGAACGTGTTGTGCCGTGTGGTGATGCCGACCTCGTCGATGTCCGGGGTTCGGATGCACTTCTGCACGCTGGTGGCCCTGGCCCACGGCGGGGTGCGCTGACCGAGGAAGTAGGGCACGAACTGCACCATGCCGGCGTTGACGAACAGCAGGTTGGGATCGTCGAGGATCACCGAAGCACTGGGCACCTCAGTGTGGCCCGCCTGCACGAAATGATCGAGGAAACGCTTCCTGATCTCGTGTGTCTGCACGTCCTGCCGCCCTCTAATCCTCAAGTCACCTGCGATTACTCGACCGCACCACAGTACCGGGCGCCCTCGTCAGCCCGGCAGGAAGCTCAACCGCACGTGGCGTCGGGCATTGTCCCTGTTCAGATCGACCAACACGATGCTCTGCCAGGTTCCCAGCAGCGGTTCCCCGCCGCTGACCGGAATCGTCACCGACGGGGACACCAGGCCGGGCAGAACATGGTCCGCGCCGTGGCCGGGCGACCCGTGGGCGTGGCGGTAGCGGTCATCGCGCGGCAGTAGTCGCTCCAGCGTGTCGACCAGGTCGTCGTCGGAACCGGCACCGGTTTCGATGACCGCCACGCCCGCCGTGGCGTGCGGCACGAACACGTTGCACAGTCCATCGGAACCGTGCTGGGACGCGCAGAAGTCGCGCACCTGCGACGTCAGGTCGACGATCCGCCGACGCGACGTGTCGACGTCGAGCATTTCGGTGTTCATCTTCTCGAGCCTACGAGCTCACCGCAGGTCGGCGGTGAGCCTGTTCAGCACGTTCTCGTAGGTGATCCATCCGGCCAGCCGCGCCGGTTCACCGTCGATGACCGGCAGCCCTGCCGCGCCGTGACCGCTGAGCGCCTCGATGACGTCGGGAAGTCTCGCGTCGCCGGGGATGGTGGGCAGCCACTGGATGAGCGCGTCGATGTGCTCCGGCGGGCTGCCGCCCTCGATCGCCGCCACTGCATCCTCGGCGGTGACGCAACCCAGGTAGCGACCGTCGGAGGCCAACACCGGCAGCAGCGGGACCGAGGCGCCGGTGATCAGCTCCGCGGCCTCGTGCAGCCGCATGTGCTCGGTGAGGACGCGGGCCGGTGGCGCCGCCACGTCGGCCGCGGTCAGCATGTCGGTGGCGTGTCGGTCGATGTCCACGCCGCGGCGCCACAGCTTCTGCGTGTAGATGGTCTGCCTCGAAAGCAGGTGACTGGTCCCCGCGGCCAGGGCGATCGCGATCATCAACGGCAGGATGATGGAGTACTGCCCGGTCAGCTCGAAGAGGATGACCACCGCGGTGATGGAGGCACGCGTCGCTCCGGCCAGGGCGGCACCCATGCCGACCAGCCCGTAGGCGCCGGCGGCCTCGGTGGACTCGGGCCAGCCCAGGTGTGCCAGCGCGCCGAAGGCACTGCCGGCCATCGCGCCGATGAACAGCGTGGGCGCAAACACTCCGCCGGACCCGCCGATACCGATGGTCAGGCTGGTTGCGAGCATCTTGGCGACCATCAACAACAGTAGGAAGCCGACCACATATCGGCCTTCGATGGCGTTCTGCAACACCGGGTAGCCGACCCCGTACATCTCCGGCAGCGCCAGCAACAGCAGGCCCAGCAGGAGCCCGCCCGCCGCGGGGCGGGCCCATTCCGGCCCGCGCCAGAGCCAGTCGCAGGCATCCTCGACCAGGTACAGCACCCGCGAGAACGCGACCCCCACCGCGCCGACCAGTACACCGAGCGCCGCGTAGAGCAGGTACTCGGCGGGGCTCTGCACGCTGAACGCGGGCAGCGTCAGAAACGGTTCGTTGCCCAGGATCGCCCGCGCGACGATGGACGCGGTCACGCTGGAGAACACCACCGCACCGAACGACTGTGCAGCGAAGTCGCGCAGGATCAGCTCCATCGCGAAGAACGGCCCGGCCAACGGGGTGTTGAAGGTGGCCGAGATGCCGCCCGCGGCGCCGCAGGCCAACAACAGTCGCACCCGGGCGGTGTCCAGCCGCAGCCACTGGGCCACGCCGGACCCGACGGCCGAGCCGATCTGCACGATGGGTCCTTCGCGGCCGACCGAGCCTCCGCCGCCGATACACAGCGCCGAGGCCAGCGATTTGACCAAAGCGACCTTGGGGGCGATCCGACCGCCGCGCATCGACACCGCGTACATGACCTCAGGAACCCCGTGGCCGCGGGCCTCCGGGGCGAAGCGGTGCACGAGCGGGCCGTAGATCAGTCCGGCCACCGCGGGCACCACCACCAGGAATCCGACGCCCAGCCACGGGAGGTGTTCGCTGGCCACCCGACCCAGTCCGGCGTAGTCCTGATGTCCGGTGAACAGCCAGGTGAATCCGTTGATCAGCGATCGAAACGCCACCGCCCCCAACCCGGTACACACCCCCACCACGACGGCGAGGGGCACCAGCGACGAGGACCGCTCACGCAACCAATGGCCCAGCTCATTGCGCAGGGACATTGTTGCAGTATGCAACAGTTGCTGCCGGTGTCCTAATCGCGTGACGATCGCCACGTGACCGATAACGCCGGCGATTCCTCCGATGCCATCACCGACGCCTTGCTGAGCGCATCGCGACTCCTCGTCGCGATCTCGGCGCGCTCGATCGCCGATGTGGACGACACCCTCACCTTTCCCCAGTTCCGCACGCTGGTGATCCTGCGCACCCGCGGACCGGTGAACCTGGCGACCCTGGCGGGGTTGCTCGACGTGACACCGTCCACCGCGGGCAGGATGGTGGACCGCCTCGTCGACGCGGGGCTCATCGACCGCCGACCGCATCCGGAGTCGCGCCGGGAGCTGATCGCCGAGTTGTCAGCCCACGGTCGCCACACGGTCGACGCCGTGACCGCCAAGCGACGCGCCGAGATCGCCGCCATCGTCGCGACGATGGCGGCGGCCGAGCGCCACGGGCTGGTGCGGGCGTTGTCCGCCTTCACCGAAGCCGGCGGCGAACTGCCGGTCGGCGCGGCCGAAGAGGACCATCTGCGGTGAGGCCTGCTCAGGATCCCCTGGTCAGCTCGGCCTGGACCTCCTCCAGAGAGCGACCCCGCGTCTCAGGGACACGGCGGATGAAGAACACCAGCGACAGCAGAGCCAGGACCGTGTAGAGATAGAACACCCCTTGGCGAGTGATCAGGTTGCCCAGTGACAGGAAGGTCTGAGCCACGACGAAGTTCGCGCCCCAGTTGGTGATCGTGCAGGCCGCCATGGCCACACTGCGCACGCCCATCGGGAAGATCTCCGAGATCATCAACCAGAACACCGGCCCCAGGCCTATCGCGAACGAGGCGATGAAGACGAGTAGACCGGCCAGCGCGAGATAACCCGCATCCTGTTGCAACACAGCAGAACTGAAGTACACGGCCAACGTCAGCAGACCGGCCACCATGCCGACGGTGCCGCCGATGAGCAGCTTGCGGCGGCCGACACGGTCCAGCAACAGCACCGCGACCACGGTGAAGACGACATTCGTCACACCGACCAGGACCGTGCGGGCCAGCGCCCCACTGTCGGAGAGCCCGGTGTCAGACAGAATGGTCGGTGCGTAGTAGATCACCGTGTTCACGCCGACGAATTGTTGCGCCAGCGCCAACACCATCCCCACCAGCAGGACCGGACGCAGCTTCGGGGTGAGTAGGTCCCGCCACGACGCCCGCTGCTCCTCACGCTCGGCGGCGACGATGTCATCAATCTCGCCGTCGACGTCGGCATCACGGTCGCCGCTGCGCAGCCGTCGCAGCACATCGCGGGCCTTCTCGGTGCGGCCGGCGCTGACCAGCCAGCGCGGCGTCTGTGGCACCGAGAGCATGCCGACGGCGAGGATCGCACCCGGTACCGCCGCGATGCCCAACATCCAGCGCCAGTCACCGGCGACGTCCTGGAAGAGGAAGTTCGTGATGTAGGCGATCAGGATGCCCGAGGTGATGGCGAGCTGGTTGAACGAGACCAGCCCTCCGCGGATGCTGGGCGGGGCCATTTCGGCGATGTAGAGCGGTGAGACGAACGACGCCGTCCCGACCGCCAGTCCCAACAGGAACCGGAAACCGATGAGCATCTCAGCATTGATCGACACCGCGCACCCGAGCGCCCCGACGAGGTAAACGCTGCCGGAAATCACCTTGGTCCACCGCCGGCTGATCCGGTCGGCCAGATACCCGGACGCCCCCGCACCGAACATGGCGCCGAGCAACACCGCCGCGACGATCGCCTCCTGCTCGAAATCGCTGGCGTTCAGGTCGTCCTTGATGAACAGCAACGCACCGGAGATCACCCCGGTGTCGTAGCCGAAGAGCAGCCCGCCGATGGCGGCGATGACGCAGACCCGGATGAGCAGTCCGTTGCCGGTGCGCCGGATCTCTCCGAGGAAACCGGTCACGAGTCACTCTCACGGCGAGCCGTCACCACCAGCGACGCGGCAGCGGCGGCACCTACCGCCAGCAGCGGCCCGGCGTTGCGCCGCAGCGACGAAACGGGGCTCAGCGAGTGCGACTGGGCGTCGAAGATCCCGTGGGCGCCGAAATCCACGTCGTTGTCGGCGGGTTCCCACAGGTTCACGGGGCGGTGCTGCTCGGTTTTGTCGGTCTGTTGCGACGAGAAGCCCGTCCGAGCCAGATAGCGGTCGAGCAGTGCGGGCGCCATCCGTTGCCCAAGCAGTGTGAGCACAGTGCTCGCCCCGACCCAATACTGCTTGCGTTTGGGGTGTTTCGCGGCGAACAGGACCGCACGCGCCGCGACCTCGGGCTGGTAGATGGGCGGGACGGGTTGCGGGTGCTTGGGAAGCCGCGAGAGTACCCAGGAGAACTGCGGGGTGTTCAGCGCCGGCATCTGCACCACGGTGACGTGCACGTTGCTCTTCTCGTGTAACAGTTCAACGCGCAGCGACTCGGTGAAACCGTTGATCGCGTGCTTGGCACCGCAATACGCCGACTGCAACGGCACCGACCGCATGCCCAGTGCCGACCCGACCTGCACGATGGCTCCGCGGTCGCGTGTCTTCATGCGGGTCAGCGCCGCCATGGTGCCGTGCACGAAACCGAGATAGCTGACCTCGGTGGCTCGGCGGAATTCGTCGGCGTGCACGTGGTCGAACGGTGCGAACACGGTGGCGAACGCGGCGTTGACCCAGACGTCGATGGGGCCGAGTTCGTTCTCGACGCGGTCGGCAGCAGCTTCGACGGCCTGGTGGTCCGACACATCGGTCGGTACCACAAGCGCCCGGCCGCCCGCGGATTCCACGTCGTGCGCTGCGGCCCGCAGACCTTCACGCCCCCGCGCCAGCAGTGCCACCGTGGCGCCGCGTCGACCGAATTGCCTTGCCACGGCACGGCCTACACCCGCGCTCGCGCCGGTGACGACGACTATCTGTTCTGTGCCCATGCGAGTTCCTTTCTCTACTGGCCTGCCGCGGCCAATCTGCTCGATGCTTCGAACATCACGGCATGGACGAAGGCCTGCGGCAGGTTGCCGCGCATCTGTCGTTGCCGGATGTCGTATTCCTCGGAGAACAGCCCAGGCGGGCCGCACGCCGAGCGATTCCGCTCGAAGTAGCGCACCGCCGCGACCGGGTCACCCTGCTGCGCCGACGCCATCGCCATGACGAACCCACACAGCAGGAACGCGCTGTCGGTGCCGCTGAGACCTGCCTCGGGCGGAAACCGGTAGGCGTAGAAGTCGCGCCCCAGGCCGTCGCGGACGGCGCGATAGGTGGCGACCGAGCGCGGATCGTCAGCCGGCAGCGCACCCCGCAGTGCCGGCAACAACAGCGCAGCATCCAGGCGCTCGTCGTCGGCTGCTCGTTGCCATCGGCCACTGGGATGCAGACAGGTCCGCGAAACCTCGGCAATGATGGTGTCGGCCAGCGCCCCGAGTGAGCTGCCATCGAAGCCGGCCATCTCGCGGGTTGCCACCGCGCGCAATCCTGCCGCGCACATCAACCGTGAGTGCGCCCACTGCCGGTCCTTGAGCTCCCATATCCCGGCGTCGTCACGGTGCCGGTTCTGCTCGATGGCCGCGACGGCGACGGCGGCGGCGCGCGCATGATCGTCGGCGAGCATGCCGTGCCGGTCCACCGCGGCGAGCATCAACAGGGCTTCGCCGAACGCATCGAGCTGGAACTGCGCCCGCACATGGTTGCCGAGGATGTCGGAGCCGCCGGGATAGCCGGCCAGGTCGAGTCGCCGCTCCCCAGGAACCGTTTCGCCGGCAGTCGTGTAGGCGGGCATCAGGGAGGCACCGTCTTCGAGTAGCCGCGCGCTGACGAAGTCTGCGGCACTCTCCAACAGCGGATGCGGCCCGTCGGCCGCCACGGCGAGCCCGGCGAAGCACTGGTCCCGGATCCACACGTAGCGGTAGTCGTAGTTCGCCCCTTCGTCGGCACGTTCGGGCAGGCTCATGGTGCACGCCGCGACCATGCCGCCACCGGCGGTCGTCATACCGCGCATGACCGCGTAGCCATGGGCTGCATCGCGCTGCGCGGCCAACGGACCGAAGGTCGGCATGGCCTTCTGCCAGGCCGTCTGGGTGTCGGCCCACGCCCCGGCGGCATCGACCGGAACATCGGGCAGCCGGCGGTCGCTCAGTTCCAGGACCAGGTCATGACTGTCGCCCTCGGACATCTCCAGGTGTGCGGTCAGGGCGCGGTCACCGGGGGTGTCGCCGGTGACGTGTGCCCGTTCGCCGATTCGCCACCGCAACTGCAGGGCGCCGGCCTCACCGTGCCAGGTTCCCGTCGCACCGTGCTGGACCCGACGCAGCGGGCTGCGCCCGAACTGGGCGGCAGGTTGCAGGTGCACATGCATCTGCGCTCGGCCCTCGACCACACGAATCTGGCGCAGCAGGACAGCGTGGTGGGGATCGCCGGGAAACGCCAGTGCCTCGCGGCACTCCACGATGCCGGTCTCGGTCACCCAGCGGGAACGCCAGATCAGCGACCCCTCTTCGTAGTAGCCACCCCAGACGAACCGACCGGTCGGGGTGACCACGTAGAAGCCCGCACCGCCTATCAGTGTGCCGAACACCGCGTCGCTGTCCCAGCCGGGCATACACATCCATGCGATATCGCCGCGTGGGCCGATGAGTGCGCCGCGCTCGCCGTCGGCCAGAAACGCATCCTCGCGCAGCACATGTGGTGCCTTAAGCTCGGCGGTCATTATTGTCCGTTCCGAGATTCGGCGGCGCATCCGTGGGTAACCCGTCGGCGATGAGTGTGCGATACATCGAACTGCTGCGTGCCGGATGGGGGGCGGGGTTGCTCGCCGCGCCCGAAACGGTGTTGGAACGGGTGCACGGCCTGCGGGTCGACCGTAAGGCCGTCGTGGTGGCGCGAATCCTGGGGGCGCGGCACCTCCTTCAGGCTGGACTGTCCGGAGCGTCCCCCTCCCCCGAGCGTGTTGCCGGCGGCGTCTGGGTGGACACCGTGCACGCGCTCACCGCTCTCGGACTGGCCGCGATCGACCGCGACCGGCTTCGAGCCGGTGTCACCGACGGTGTCATCGCCGCGGTGTGGGCGGGTTTCGGCGTGCACGATCTCCGCACCACCAGCTTCCCGCCGAGTTCGTCGGCGCAACTCGACCGGTTGGCCCGCCGCGTGTTCGCCGCGCTGCCCGGGGGTGAGGTGCTGATGTCGCTGGCACGCCGACGGCGTATGTGACGCCTCCCGCCGCGGGCGCGGCGCGGACGACGGCGGGCCGAACAAAGTTCTCATCTGCGTGTCATGTCGTCCCGGCTGCCCGGCGATTTGCGATATTCGGCGCGATATCGGCGGCGCTGGGCCGGCGATGTGCGGCTGCGCAGCAGGCCTCCGCGCCGCCGGAAGACCACCACCAACAGTCCAATGCCGAGCGCAAGACCCAGCGCGCCGAGAATTGCGACCGTGACGGCACCCCCCGACATGCCTTCTGCGGCCAAAGTGAGGAAGACGCCGAGTCCCGCGCTGCCGGCCAGGAACAGCACCAGCCCGACAAGCACCGCTGAATAGCTTTCGAGAAACGCACGCTTATCCGTCATGACGATCGACTTACCCGCCCTTGAGCCCTCGAAACGGGTCGATGGACCGGCGTTTCGGGGCACACCCCGACCGCGGTCGGAGGGTGACGCCGCACGGTTGACGCGCGCGTTTATTGCCTTGTCACGCCGGGTATTTCTGACCGCAGCCAGCACCGCCAGCCCTGGAGGACACCATGACCGTCACCGGCATCGTCAGCGCCATCTTCATCGGCATCGTCGTCGGAGCCCTCGGCCGGCTCCTGCTGCCCGGAAAGCAGAAGATCGGCATCCTGGTGACCATCCTCGTCGGAATCGTCTCGGCACTGATCGGCACCGCCCTGGCCGGCGCTATCGGCATCCCGACCACCACCTCGGGGGTGGATTGGCTCGAGCTTCTCGTTCAGGTCGTCGTCGCCGCCCTCGGCGTCGGCCTGGTCGCGGCACTGATGGGACGCGGGCGCTCGAAGGTCTCGCGCTAACGCCGCAGCGCCTGTCGACGTGATCCCGGCTGGAACCCCGACCGGCCGGGATCACCTTGGGCACAGCTGTTTCAGCGGCGCCTGCGGATAATGGCGCGCAGCTTGTCCACCCGGGTGGCGATCTCCCGCTCCCCGCCGTGGGTGGTCGGCCGGTAGTAGTCGACACCGAACAGCTCGTCCGGCGGATACTGTTGCGACACAACACCGTCGGGATCGTCGTGAGCGTA
>CAXEZH010000028.1:0-4199 GCA_964000695.1 uncultured Mycolicibacterium sp.
AAGAGACGGCCGCCGGCTGCACACTGCAGACCGGCGGCCGTCATCGACAAACCTGGATCAGGCCGGCTTACGGAACCGCTGAATTCCCCAGGCCAGATGGCCCTGGTCGGCAGCCTCCACCCAATTGCGCAGTCCTACCACCATCTTGTCCAGGTAGTCGGCCGAGGACTTCTGCTCGAGCTCGGTGCGGCGCGACTCCAGCTCCTGGCGCACGCGGTCGTAGTGGGTGCGCAGGTTGTGCACCAGATCAATCTGGTCGAGCACCTCGAAACCGATGTCCTGCGCAGCTTCTCGGTAGAACCGCATCGAGCCCAGGTCGCGCAGGTTGAGCCGATCGTAGACGGGCTGCAGCACTCCGTCGGGCACATCATCGGTTTGCATGGGATCGGTGAACACCAGTTCGCCGCCGGGCTTGAGCAGCCGGAAGGCCTCTTCGATCACCTTGCGACGGTCCGGGGCGTGCAGGAAAGCGTCCTGGGACCAGACGACATCGGCGCTTTCGGCAGGCATCGGCACGTCGTCGAAACTGCCGTGGATGACATGGATCTGGCGATCCAGACCGGACTTCCGGTTCTTGGCCCGGTTGTTCGCGTTCTGTGTTTCCGAGATGTTCACGCAGGTGACCTTGCAACCGTGGGCGCTGGCCAGCCGGCGTGCCGAACCGCCGTAGCCGGCGCCCAGATCGACCACCATGGAGCCGGTGGCGAAGTTCGACAGCAGCCCGGCCATCCGGTCCACTGTCTCGACGCCGGCGGCCCCGATGTCGTCGGTGTCCTCGTAACACCCGACATGGATGTCTTCGCCGCCCCAGATGAGGGAGTAGAAGTTGTCCGCGTCGTCGCTGTCGTAATACGCCTCCGCCTCATCGGCGACGGTGTTCAGATTGTCCACCGACTTCTCAGCGACGTGGACGAAGAAGTCCGGCTCGTTTTCCTGGTAGGTCTCCTGAAAGTCCCCGTAGGTGCGGACCCGCTCGAAGCCGGCCTCCCGAATCAGCCGTCGCACATAGTTTTTCCGCAGCGGGTACATGTTCAGCGTGTACTCCGAGCCGTCCGGGAAGGTGTACTTGAATCGCGCCAGTCCGTCGTCGACGTGCTCGGGTTCCGCCGTGACCTGTTCACCGCAGTAGTAGTACTTGTGCTTCGACGAGAATCCGTGGTCGAGCATCTCGTCGTAGTTGCGCTGATCGAGGATCAGGATGCCGTCGTGGCGCAGCGCGGCGTAGAACTCGGCGAGCGCGCGGCGCCGGTCCTGCTCGTCGTGCAGGTGGGTGAACGAATTGCCCAGACAGATGATGGCGTCGTACTTGCCCTGGATGCTCTTGTTCAGCTGGCGCCAATCGGCTTGGACGCTTTTGAGGATCAGCCCGCGCTTCTTGCCGTTCTCGAAGGCCTTGGCCAGCATCGCTGCGGACCCGTCGGCGCTCGTGACGTCGAACCCGGCCTCGGTGAGTCGCACCGAATGAAAGCCGGTGCCGGTGGCGACGTCGACCACGCTCTTCTTGTCGCGGGCTCGCAGGACGTCGATGAAGAATCGGCCTTCGGACTGGGCCCGGGCATCCCAGTCGATCAGTTCGTCCCACTTCTCGACGAAGCTCATGACGTATTCGCCTCGGTAGAGATCGGTGTCGCGATCGGCTAGTGGATCGTCACCATAGTTCTGTTCACGCAACCGCAGTTCTGCATTGTCCTGGGTGGTCGTGGAAGTCATGAGACCTTTCTTTTTCCGTTTCCACGCGCACGCTCTTCGGAAAAAGTGGTCGTGCGTGCGCTGATCCTTCACTCTCGAGGAATGCGCACGCTATCCGCGGTTTTGGGGGCGAAGTCGTAGCTGCGCGTTCCCCGCAGAGCGGGGGACGGGCGACTCCCGTCGCACCCACACCGCAGTTCTACTGTAGTTCACAGGAAACTTTTCGCGACCGGTAGGGACGAGTCCGTTGGCCGCCGGCACCTCGACCAGCGAGGTCACTGAAAAACTTGTTCTCAGACCAACTCCGCCTCGACCTGCCCGGCGGGTGCGATGCGCACCAGTGAACCGGGTTGGTAGAGCAACTGGTAGACGTTGCCATCCGGTCCCTGGGCGAGCACGACGGTCGACCCGGCGTCCGGGTCGAACGTCTGCGCGTCCCCGCACGAGGCGAACTCGGGTGTGCACGTCAGGACGCGGATCCAGCCCTGGACCAGATCGGCGATGAACACCTTGCCCACGTAGTCGGGGCCGAACGTGTCGCCGTCGTAGACGAGCACCGAGGTGATCGCCGCGCCCCCGCCCCGCGGGTAGGTGTAGATCGGGTTGATGGAGTCGCAGTCGTCGCAGACCCCTTCGGCTCCGGGCCACCCGTAGTCACCGCCGGCGGTGACCAGGTTCAGTTCCTCGAACGAGGCGGCGCCCACGTCGGCGACCAGCAGCTTGCCGTCCGGTGTGAATGTCAACCGGAACGGGTTGCGCAGACCGTAGGCGTAGATCTGGGGCAGCGCACCGGGAATGGCCGGGTTGTCGGCCGGGGTGCTGCCGTCGGGGTTGAGGCGCAGGATCTTGCCGTGGATGTTCGTCAGGTCCTGCGAGTTGGCGCCGTTTCCGTTGTCCCCGACTCCCCAGTACAGCGTGCCGTCGGGCCCGAATCCCAGGGCGCCGCCGTGGTGGTTCACCGCGGAGGACTGGCCTGACTGCAGCAGGACGACCTCGGTGCCGGCGGTGTTGCCGACCATTGTCAGCCGGGATAGCTGGTTGCGGTTGGCCGAACTGACGTACGAGACATAGAGGTATCCGTTGTCGACGAAGTCGGGATCGACGGCCAGGCCGCTGATTCCGCGCTCACCGAGCGTGTTGACCGACAGTGTGATCACGGGTTCGTCACGCAGGGTGCCGTTTTCGACGACCTTGATCGCGCCGGCTTTCTCGGCGACCAGGATGCGGCCGTCGGGCAGGAACCGGAAGTCCACCGGGGTGTCGAGTCCGGGAACGACGACGGCGCGCTCGAAACCGATGAACACCGTCTCGGTGGAACGGTGGCCGCTGTTGCCGAGCAGGCCGAAGCTGACCAGGTTGAGCAGGCCCGCGAGGCCGTGGATGTGCAGACCGCTTCGTGCGTCGCTGACCGTGACGTCGAACCTGTCCTGCCCGGCGAATGTGTCGTCGGGGGTGTAGACGAAGCTGCCGTCGGCGTTGATGACGACGCTGCCGTGCGCCGGATCGGTTGCGGTGAAGGTCAGCCTGCTCGAGTCCGCATCCTCGGGATGCAGCTGGCCCTGGATCGTCCCGTCGACGACGCTGTTCTCGGACGGGTCGTGGTCCAGGGTGGGGGTGTCGTTGTCGAAGAAGCTGTCGATGAGCTCGCCCAAGGTGGGCGCTGCGGCCGCGGGAGATGCGTCGTCGGGGCCCGCGGACTGCGTAGCGGTCGTCTCGGCGTGACTCGAATCCGTCGCGGTCGCCTCGTCGGGGAAGTCGCTTTCCGGCGCGGCAATCGCAGCCAACTCAACTGCTGCTTCAGCCTCGGCCTCCTCAGCGGTGGCGGCTTCAGCCTCTGCCGCAGCTTCCGCTTCGGCCTCGGCGGCTTCAGCCTCAGCCGCTTCCGCAGCTTCCGCCTCAGCCTCAGCCGCTTCCGCCTCTGCCTCTGCCTCTGCAGCTTCGGCCTCGGATTCCTCCGACGTCACGCTGTCCTGCTCCGAAGGCTCCGAGGCGGTCGACGACACGCTCGCCGACGACGTCTCCGACGTGCCCGACTCCGACGTCTCCGCCGACGCCAACCCCGGCCCCGCCAGCACCGCAGCACCGATCCCGAGTGCGAACGCCAGCCCGCCGACCCGTCCGATGTATCGGCTTGGCCCGGCTGTCGGCCGCGCCTCCCGTGTGATGGCTGATCCCCCCATGTCGCCTCCCTGCGAACGGGGCGCCGTGAAGCTCGCCTCCACACGCGCCCACTGGTAGCCCGACTGTATGGCGCTGGTTTGCTGGGCACAGCGTTTTGGCCGGACGGTCAGCAATACGTCACGCCGGGGCGGCGGTGGCCAACTCCGTGAAGGCGGCGGTGACGTGATCGGCCAGCAGGCCCACGCCGGGCAGCGCCCCAGGATCGGTGCACAGGCCGACGCCGATGTCGTCTCCGCATGAGATGGCCGAGATGCGCAGCGCGTGGTGCATCGCCGGTTCGGACGAGGAGAACAGGTGCTGCACCCGCCGGCCCGCGACCGACACGGCAC
>CAXEZH010000029.1:0-3678 GCA_964000695.1 uncultured Mycolicibacterium sp.
CGGCGCGCCGAGACAAATCTGAGCGCGGCGCGCCGAGACAAATCTGAGCGCGGCGCGCTCAGCGGCGGCTCAACGCGCGTGCGCCGGCACGCCAGCCGAGCAGCAGCACAGCGGTCGTCAACGACGCCACGACGATGAAGCTGGTGGCGGTGCCCTGCCCGGTGGCCTTGCGCAGCAGCATGCCGACCACGACCGTGGCCAACCACACGGCCAGCCCCGTAGGAATGACGGCGATCGGACGGCGCCAGGCCTGCGCCAGCAGCCAGCCGACCGCGGTACCCGCCAGGAACGGCCATGCCGTCTCGGCGATTCCGGCCACCGTCAGCCCCTCGGCGTGACTGCGCCGGCCGATCGTGCAGAACACCACGACACACACCGCATCGGCGGCGAGCGCCTTGACGGCGGTGGAACGATCAGCTTTCGGCATAGGTCATCACATCGTAAACCAATGGGCTGGTGCCGCTTTCGTCCCGCGGAGCGAATCCCGGCTCGAGCTCGGCGGGCTTGCCCCCCAGCAGTGCGTCCAGGTCGCCGGTGGAGCGGGAATCCAGCCGGAAGTCGGTGAACACGAACGGCAACCCGTTGGACCGCAGCGGATCCGGGGTGCTCATGACGTGGAAGTGCAGGTGTGGGGCGTCGGAGTTGCCGCTGTTTCCCAACGCGCCCAACACTTGTCCGGTGCTCAGGTGGTCACCGGGCTGAACCTGCACCGAGCCCGTCTGCAGGTGGGCGTAGAACGCATAGTTGCCGCCACCGAGGTCCTGGACGACATGGTTGCCGCCGTACTCCTCGAGCGGCAGATCGGTCGGCGCGGTACCCGGAACCTGTTCGGGCAGACCGTCGACGACCGACACCACCGGCCCCTCGCCGACGGCCACCACGTCCGATCCCACGTAGGGGTAGCTGTCCAGTTGCGCTTCGTCACCGGTGAACAGCCGGCCGTCCGGACCCAGTTGCACGTAGTCGATGGCGAACCGCTCGGCGGCCCAGATCTCGCCGTCGAGGGGGTTCAGTGCCGTGCGGTGTGCGGACATGTCGCAGCAGCTGTCGCCGTCGAGCCAGTTGGGCCCCTTCAACGGTGGTGCGATCGAGATGGGTTGGCGGGTCTGCACCGTGACCGGGGCGATGTTCTCGGTGAGCGAGGCGGGGATCAGCGGGGGCGACGGATCGGTCACCGAGATCGCCACGGTGTGGCTGAGTTCCGCGGGGACGGCTTCGTCGGGGTCCACCGCCACGTCCAGCCACACATAGCCGGTCTGGGCGGGCCCGAGAGTCGTGGTGGGGACCGGGTTTCCCGCCAGCCTGGTCCAATAGGTGAGCCGCTCACCCGGCAGGCTGAGCAGGGTCCGGTCACCGGCGCGCACGTCCACCCCGGTCAGCGTGACGTCCTGGGGTGTGGTGTTGTTCAACACCAGCTCGTAGGCCAGATGGGTCTTGCCGTCGGTGGCAGGTACCGGGATCGGGGCCGCCAGCACCCGGCCCACCACCGGAGTCAGGACCGCGGGACCGGGCAGAGGTGGCGGGGTCGAGTCAGCCGCGGCAGGCGGTGGCGGGGTGGCCTGCGCGGTGGTCCCGGCGTTCTTCGTTTCCGGATCGGTGGCGCAGGCTGCGCACAGCATCAGCGTCGTCAGCGACGCAGCGACGATCATCGGACGAATCTGCATGCTGCGGCGACTCTTTCGCTAGGGACCGGGCTGACCCGGTGGATGGGGCGCTTCGGGATCGGGGCTGAACAGCAACGGTAGATGGGTGTCGGTGGAACGCATCGGCGTTGCCTCGGGGTCGGCGGGATCTCGGTCGGGGTCGAGGTCCTTCTCGGTGCGGAACATGATCAGGAACACCACCCAGCCGATCGCGGCGATGAAGATCCAACTGACCAGCCGGTAGATCAGCATGGCCGAGATCGCCGAGGCCAGCGACATGCCGCTCGACACCAGACCGGGGACCAGCACCGCCTCGACGACCAGCAACCCACCGGGCATCAACGGGATCGAGCCGACCGCCCTGGCCGCCGCATAGGCGACCGTCACTCCCGCCACCGAGGGGTGCCCGCCGGTGGCGTAACAGGCGAACAGCAGGCAGCCGACGTCGGCGACCCAGTTGAACAGCGACCAGCTGAACGCCTCCCCGAGGTCACGACGACCCAGTTGCACCGACTCGAGTTGCACCAGGGTGGCACGCCATTTCGTCAGCCCGGTGTCGGCGGGCTTGCCGCGCACCGAGTTGAACCAGGACAGCAGGCGCACCCCGATGCCGTCGATGAGCTCCGGGCGGCTCGCCACGGCCTGCGCGAGCAGGATCAGCGCGACGAAACCGCCGAGCGAGAAGATGAGCGACAGCGGATTCTTGCTCGCCCCCAACATGAAAGCCCCGCCCAGGCCGAGCAGGGCCAGACCGATGACCTGCAGCGCGCCCGACATGACCAGCTGCCAGGACGCCACCACAGGCGAGGCGCCCCACATCCGCTGCTGGCGGTAGATGAACGTCGCCGACAGCACCGGCCCACCCGGCATGGTGGTGGACAGAGCGTTGCCGGCGTAGAACGCCGCCTCGGAGCGCCACTGGTGCACGTGCACCCCCGCCGAGCGCAGCAGCGTGCGCTGGATCTGGGCGAAGCTGTGCATCGACGCCATCGCCGCCACCACCGCGGCCAGCACCCACATCCAGTTGGCGGAGTAGACGCTCTTCCATGCCTTGGCCAACTGGTCGTGCACCAGCGCCAATTCGACGGTCAGCACCACCAGTGCCAGCGCGATCAGCGCCCAGCGCAGCCACCAGTACTTGCCGCGGCTGCGCTCCGGGTTGGCGGCCCCTGCCGGCCTGCCGCTCGCTGGAGCGTCGTGTGACACGCAAGTAAGGGTAAGGCGTGGGTCAACGGTTTCCGCAGATCGGCGGGTGAGACCCGCGTGCCCGTTACGCTACCGGGATGTCCGCAGGACCCTCCCTCGATCCGCTCGCCGACGAGTCGGTGACCCCGCTGGTGCGCAAAACCGCTGCGTGGGCGTGGCGGCTGCTGATCATCCTGGCTGCGGTTGTGGCGTTGGGATGGTTGATCCTGCGGTTGGAGATCCTGTTCGTCCCGGTTGCGCTGGCCACGATCGTGGCGGCGCTGCTCATGCCCGTCGTCGACTTCCTGGACCGCAGGGGTGCGCCGCGCAGCGGTGCGGTCGCGCTGGTGCTGCTCAGCGGGTTCGCGGTGTTCGGTGGCCTGCTGGCGTTCGTCATCACCCAGTTCATCGAGGGCGTACCCGCCTTGGCGGGCCAGGTCTCGACCAGCATCGAGGGGGTCGGCGCCTGGCTGACCGACGGTCCGTTGAAGGTCAGCGAGCAGCAGATCAACCAGTTCCGCGACTCGGCGCTGGAGGCGCTGCGCGACAACCAGGAACGGTTGACCAGCGGGGCCGTGTCCACCGCAGCGACCGTCACCGAGATCGTCACCGGTGCGCTGCTGATGCTGTTCACGCTGATCTTCCTGCTGTACGGCGGCCGCAACATCTTCACGTTCGTCACCGGCGTCGTCCCGACCGGGGTGCGCGCACGCGTGCGCAACGCCGGCCGCGCCGGGTTCCACACGTTGATCGGCTACGTCCGGGCCACGTTCCTGGTGGCGGCGGTGGATGCGACCGGCATCGGGCTCGGCCTGGCGATCATGGGTGTCCCGCTGGCGCTGCCGCTCGC
>CAXEZH010000030.1:0-9607 GCA_964000695.1 uncultured Mycolicibacterium sp.
CGCTGCTGCGGGTGTCGGGGATCTCCGGGATCTCGGCCGAACCGGCTGCCCGCAAACCGCATCTGGTGGTCCTCGGCGGCGACCGCCCCCGCTGGGTCACCACCGACAGCTACGGCCATCTGCGGGCGGCCAGCCTGACCGGCCGGCATGCCGACATCCTGGTCCTGCTCAGCCGGCACCCCGAAGGCCTGTCGGCCGACCACCTGGCAGTCCTGCTCGACGACAAGAGCCTCGACGTCGTCACGGTGCGCGCCGAGATGTCGCGACTGCGCAAGGTCGTCGGCGCCGAGAACCTCGGGTCACGCCCCTACCGGTTGCTCGCCCCCATCACCAGCGACATCGGCGAGGTGTTCGCCGCCCTCGACGCCGGCGACGTCGAGACGGCGCTGACGCGCTACCCCGGCCCGCTGCTCACCCATTCGGTGTCGCCGGCCATCGGCCGGCTGCGCACCCAGCTGTCGACCACGCTGCGGGAAGCGGTGCTCGCCGAACACGCCCAGGGGCGCAGCGGCCCGCTGCGACGCTGGCTCGAGCTTCCGGAGGGACGCGACGACCGCGACGGCTGGCAGGCGCTGCGCGACAGCGCGGGCCTGACCGCGGTGGCCCGCGCTCAGGCCGGTGGCCACCTGGCCGGCCTGGACTTCGAACTCGGCTGACGAACCCGAGTAACCCGGGCAATCCGCAGTTCAGCGGCCATGCAAAGGTGAGTTGTCAGCGGCGTCTGTGCTTCTGACGATTGGTTCATGGATTACCGGAGCTACGCCGAGTTTCTGCCGGCCCGCTACGTCGAGAACCTCGCGCCACCGACCAGCACCTGGTGGCCGTGGCGCGGCAACCGGGTCCACATCGCCAGGGCGCCGGCGCCCGGGGCTGACGTGCGCATGATGCTCATTCATGGTGGCGGCGGGTACAGCGGGGCACTGTGGCCCGTCGCGACGGTCGCCGCGGGTGGTGTCGACGTGCTCGCGCCGGACCTGCCGTTGTACGGGGACACCGTCGTCGCCCAACCGTCGCGGGTGCGCTACGAGGACTGGGTGGCGCTGCTGACCGATCTGGTGCGCGCCGAGCGCGCCGCCGATCCGCGCCCACTGATCCTGTTCGGGGCCAGCATGGGCGGCATGCTCGCCTACGAGGTGGCGGCGCGTACCGGGCAGGTGGCCGCGGTGGTCGCGACCTGCCTGCTCGACGTGTCCGACCCGGCCGCGCGGGCCGCGGCCACTCGCTACCCCTTCCTGGGCCGACCCGCGCCGGCTGTGCTGCGTGCGCTCGACCCGGCCCTGGGGCGGCTTCGGGTCCCGATCCGCTGGCTGGCCGACATGACCCAGATGAGCACCGACCCCGCGCTGTCCCGGCTGTGCGCGGCCGACCCCCGCGGCGGCGGAGCCAGCGTCCCGCTGGGCTTCGTGTCCAGTTGGATGAGCTTCCGGCACATCGCTCCCGAGGATTTCACCGCCGCGCCCGTCACGCTGGTCGCGCCGACCGCCGACACCTGGACGCCGCCGGAGCTGAGTATCCGCTTCCTACAACGTATTTCGGCGCCGACCACGCTGGTGACACTGGAGAATTGCGGGCACTACCCGATCGAGGAGCCCGGGCTGGACCAGCTGCGCACGGCGACGCTCACGGTCCGCGATCAGGTGGCGGCACAAGCTGATTGACGGTCGCCATCAGGGCGTCGATGTCGAAGCCGTGCCGGGTCATCACCCGGTGCAGCTGCGCGTCGACCGTGTGCACCACCACGCGGGCGGCCCGCTGCGGGTCGTCGCCACCGCGGTCGCAGCGCTTCAGATGAAACGCCACCTCGTCGCAGATCCGGTCCTCGAGGGCCTGCACGACGACCAGCTCGTCGAGCCCGCGCGGTGCCATCCGGTGCAGCAGCGCGTGCAGCCGCGGCCGGTCGGCGTGCTCGGCGACGACGACGTCGAGCAGTGTGCGCATGGTGGTGTCGAACGCAGGAGCGTCGGCACGCAGCTGCGCGAACACCTCGGTCAGCCGGCGATCGGCGTCGTGCAGGTGCTTCTCGGCGACCGCCCGCAACAGCGCCAGCTTGTCGGGGAAGTACTGGTACAAGGTGCCGATCGAGAACCCCGCGCGCTCGGCGATGCGGTTCGTCGTCGCGCCCGCACCCTCCCGGGAGAACACCTGAGCAGCGGCTTCCACCAGCATGCCGACCGTGTCGCGGGAGCGCTGCTGGCGGGCACGGCGGCGAGGTGTGCTATTCGGTGGGGCGATGCCCGGAATTGTCCCCGTTTCCAGCCCCACGATGCAACCGTGCTGCAACGGTTCCGCGCGTAGGTTGAGTGACGCACCACACACGAGCAGGAGACTCACCATGACTGTGTACGCCCGACCCGGGACGGACGGCTCGTTGATGTCGTTCAAAGCCCGCTACGACAATTTCATCGGCGGTCAGTGGGTACCGCCCAACGCCGGTCGCTACTTCGAGAACCCGACGCCGGTCACCGGCCAGCCGTTCTGCGAGATCCCGCGATCGGACGAGACCGACGTCGAGAAGGCTCTCGACGCCGCCCACGCCGCGGCGCCGGCCTGGGGTAAGACCGCCGCCGCCGAGCGCGCGGTGATCCTGAACAAGATCGCCGACCGCATCGAGGAGAACCTCGAGTCGATCGCGCTGGCCGAGTCCTGGGACAACGGCAAGCCGATTCGCGAGACGCTGAACGCCGACATCCCGTTGGCCGTCGACCACTTCCGGTACTTCGCCGGATGCATCCGGGCGCAGGAAGGCAGCCTGAGCGAGGTCGACAACGACACCGTCGCCTACCACTTCCACGAGCCGCTCGGTGTGGTCGGACAGATCATCCCGTGGAACTTCCCGATCCTGATGGCGACGTGGAAGCTGGCGCCGGCGCTGGCCGCGGGCAACGCGGTGGTACTCAAGCCCGCCGAGCAGACGCCCGCCTCGATCCTGTACCTGTTCGAGCTGATCGGTGATCTGCTGCCCGCCGGTGTGGTCAACATCGTCAACGGATTCGGCGTCGAGGCGGGTAAGCCACTGGCCTCGAGCAACCGGATCGCCAAGATCGCGTTCACCGGTGAGACCACCACCGGCCGGCTGATCATGCAGTACGCGTCGCAGAACCTGATCCCGGTGACGCTGGAGCTCGGCGGCAAGAGCCCGAACATCTTCTTCAACGACGTGATGGCCGCCGCCGACAACTATCAGGACAAGGCGCTCGAGGGCTTCACGATGTTCGCCCTGAACCAGGGTGAGGTGTGCACCTGCCCGTCGCGCTCCTTGATCCAGGCCGACATCTACGACGAGTTCCTGGCGCTGGCCGCCATCCGCACCAAGGCGGTGCGCCAGGGCGATCCGCTGGACACCGAGACGATGATCGGCGCGCAGGCGTCCAACGATCAGCTCGAGAAGATCCTGTCCTACATCGAGATCGGCAAGAGTGAAGGCGCGCAGGTCGTGACGGGCGGCGAGCGGGCCGAACTCGGCGGCGAACTGAACGGCGGCTATTACGTCGCACCGACGATCTTCACCGGCAACAACAAGATGCGGGTGTTCCAGGAGGAGATCTTCGGGCCGGTGGTCGCGGTGACGTCGTTCACCGACTACGACGACGCGATCAGCATCGCCAACGACACCCTGTACGGCCTGGGCGCCGGGGTGTGGAGCCGCGACGGCAACACCGCCTACCGCGCCGGCCGGGACATCAAGGCCGGCCGGGTGTGGACGAACTGCTATCACCAGTACCCGGCGCATGCCGCGTTCGGTGGCTACAAGCAGTCCGGCATCGGCCGCGAGAACCACAAGATGATGCTCGACCACTACCAGCAGACCAAGAACCTGCTGGTCAGCTACAGCGATCAGGCCCTCGGGTTCTTCTGATCGCTCGGACGCAAACTCGCACGGATTTCCCTCGATCTGTGCGAGTTTGTGTTTTCACCGGTAGTCGCCGGACACGCTCAAGCACAGCAACGGTTTTCGGCCCCACCGTTCGGATAGTTTGCGGCAATACGGCCTGAGTCCGCACCACGGCCGATAGGTTGGACGGTGTCACCGGCGGGGCGCCGGTCGAGGATTCAAGGAGCGGGAATTGGGCGACTTCGTAGCCGCAATCGACCAAGGAACGACCAGCACCAGGGCGATGGTGTTCGACCACGCCGGCCGCGAGGTGGCCCGACACCAACTCGAGCACGAGCAGATCCTGCCCCGCGCCGGCTGGGTGGAGCACAATCCCGTCGAGATCTGGGAGCGCACCGGCTCGGTCCTGCAGACGGCGCTGAACAAGTCCGATCTGTCGGCCCAGGACGTGGTGGCTCTCGGCATCACGAACCAGCGCGAGACCGCGCTGGTGTGGAACCGCAAGACCGGCCGGCCGTACTACAACGCGATCGTGTGGCAGGACACCCGCACCGACCGGATCGCCTCGGCGCTGGATCGTGACGGCCGCGGCGACGTCATCCGCCAGAAGGCCGGTCTGCCGCCGGCCACGTACTTCTCCGGCGGAAAGATCCAATGGATCCTGGAGAACGTCGACGGTGTGCGGGAGGCCGCCGAACGTGGTGACGCCATCTTCGGTACCTGCGACACCTGGGTGTTGTGGAACCTCACCGGTGGCACTCGCGGCGGGGTGCACATCACCGACGTGACCAATGCCAGCCGCACCATGCTGATGAACCTGGAGACGCTGGACTGGGACGATGAACTGTTGTCGTTCTTCGACATTCCGCGCCAGATGCTGCCCGCGATCGCGTCGTCGTCGTCGCCGGACGCCTACGGCGTGACGCATCCGGCCGGTCCGCTGGACACCGAGATCCCGCTGACCGGAATCCTGGGTGACCAGCAGGCCGCGATGGTGGGTCAGGTGTGTTTGAGCTCCGGTGAGGCCAAGAACACCTACGGCACCGGCAACTTCCTGTTGCTCAACACCGGTGAGAAGATCGTACGGTCCGAACACGGGCTGCTGACCACCGTGTGTTACCGCTTCGGCGACGCCAAACCGGTGTACGCCCTGGAGGGTTCCATCGCGGTGACCGGTTCGGCGGTGCAGTGGCTGCGCGACCAGCTCGGCATCATCAGCGGTGCGGCACAGAGTGAATCGCTGGCCCGCCAGGTCGAGGACAACGGCGGCGTGTACTTCGTGCCCGCGTTCTCCGGGCTGTTCGCCCCCTACTGGCGTTCCGACGCCCGCGGCGCGATCGTCGGGCTGAGCCGCTTCAACACCAACGCCCATCTGGCCCGGGCCACGCTGGAGTCGATCTGTTACCAGTCGCGCGACGTCGTCGACGCAATGGAAGCCGACAGCGGTGTGCATCTGGAGGTGCTCAAGGTCGACGGCGGCATCACCGCCAACGAACTGTGCATGCAGATCCAGGCCGACGTGCTCGGCGTGGACGTGGTCAAGCCCGTCGTCGCCGAAACCACCGCGCTGGGCGCGGCGTACGCCGCCGGGCTGGCCGTCGGTTTCTGGAAGGACGAGCAGGAACTGCGCGCCAACTGGCAGGAGGGGCAGCGCTGGTCACCCGACTGGAGCGAGGAGCAGCGGGAGTCCGGGTATGCGGGGTGGCAGAAGGCCGTTCAGCGGACGCTGGACTGGGTGGACGTCGACTGACCGCGCGGCGCCGGGCCGGCGTCAGCCCGCGAGGGCTGCGACGCCGGCCTCGGCCACCGCGACGTCCTGGGCGGCGCTGCCGGCGCTGACACCGATGGCGCCGACGGTGACGCCGTCGAGTCGGAGCGGGATGCCGCCCCCGAACACCACCAGTCCACCGGAGAGCTGTTCGAGTCCGTACAGTTCGGCACCCGGCTGCACCAGGTCCATCAGGGCGGCGGTGGGTGCGTTCATCAACACCGATGTGGTGGCCTTGCGCGTGGAGATGTCGATGCTGGCTTTGATCGCACCGTCCATGCGGGCGAACGTGACCAGATGTCCGCCGTCGTCGACGACGGCGATGTTCATCGGCTGACCGATCTCGTCGGCTTTGGCGATGGCGGCCTCGAGGACGGCCTGGGCTTTCGTCAACGGCAACGAGGTCATTGGTGAACCTTTCGAAAGAGCGGTACGGCAACTGTTTTGATTCGGCTCCGATGCTATTGCCTGGGGCGCCGAGACACACCGCGTTCGTGCGGCTTTCGCGCCGCCGGGACCGCCAACCTAACCGAAAGCCCAGTGCTACGGCCAGTTGCCGGTTGGGACCTGCTCAGTAGCGGGGCTTTCCGCGCCGCCGGCGCCGACACTGGCAGGACACCCACTTCGGAAAGGCTGGCAGTGTCGTACACCGACATCTTCATCTGGGAGCTCCTGGGCACCGGCGTACTCGTGTTGATCGGCAACGGTTCCGTCGCGGCGGTCGTGCTGAAGAACTCGTTCTCGCACGGCGGCGGTGGGGACTGGCTCGTCATCGTATTGGGTTGGGGCTTCGGCGTCTTCACCGGCGCCAGCATCGCCGAGCCGTCAGGCGCGCACATCAACCCCGCTGTGACGTTGGCGGTGGCCATCAACGGCGGTGTCCCCTGGGGCAGTGTGCCGTTCTACATGGGTGGTCAGTTACTGGGCGGAATCATCGGCGCGGTTCTGTGCTGGGCGGCGTTCAAGCTGCAGTACGACCATAACGACGACAACTCTGGCACCCGGGCGATCTTCTGCACGGCCCCTGCGATCCGCAGCACCGGCTGGAACCTCGTCACCGAGGTGATTGCGACCTTCGTGTTGCTGCTGTGGATCTTCACCACCCCGGCGGTGAACGACACGCTGGGTTACGCCGGCGTCACCTTCGTGATCATGGCCATCGGGTTCGGCCTCGGTGGCCCCACCGGCTACGCCATCAACCCGGCCCGCGACCTCGGTCCCCGCATCGCGTACGCGCTGCTGCCCATCAAGGGCAAGGGTGACCCGCTGTGGTCCTACTCCTGGGTGCCCATCGTCGGCCCCTTCATCGGGGCGGCGCTGGCAGCGCTGCTGGCCGGCGCACTCACCTGAGCCGCGGCGTCGGCGCCGAAACTGCCTGTCAGGCCTGCAGGACGGCAATCGATTGCACGGAGTCGGCGGTGCTCCGTCCGGGAACGAATCCGGCCACCGCGCCGATCACCGTCGTCGCGGGCGGGCCGATCCGGGCGAACCGGGCGGCCTGCGCGATCGTGGCCAGGGTCGCGCGCACCTGCCGCTGGCTGGCCAGGCATCCGTCGGCGATCACCGCGGCCGGGGTGTCAGGATCGAGCCCGGCCTCGGTGAGCGCGCGGCTGATGGCTTCGAGGTTGGCGACGGCCATCATCAACACGATGGTGGTGTTCGCCTGCGCCAGCGCGGCATAGTCGACGGTGGAGTCGGGGTGCCCCGGCGGTACGTGCCCGGAGACGACCGTGAACCCCTGGGTGAGGCCACGATGGGTGACCGGGATGAGCGCAGCGGCGGGCGCGGCGATCGAGGCGCTGACGCCCGGGATCACGTCGACCAGAATGCCGGCGCGTAAGCAGTGGTCGAGTTCCTCGCCGCCTCGGCCGAAGACGAATCCGTCCCCGCCCTTGAACCGGACGACGGTGCGGCCCGCCGCGGCATGCTCGACGAGCAGCGCGTTGATGGTGCTCTGCTCGGTGCGTCGCCCGCCGGGGATCTTGGAGACGTCGACGATCTCGGCGTCCGGTGCGAGGGTGGCCAGCGCCGCGACCGGTGCCAACCGGTCGGTGACGATCACGTCCGCGGCGGCCAGCGCGTCGCGCCCGGCCACCGTCAGCAGGCCGGGGTCGCCGGGGCCGCCGCCGACGATGACGACCCGGCCGCGCCCCGCACGGCCGGTGGTGGGGGCGGCCGGCGGTTCGGGGCAGACGCAGAGCCGGTTGAGTTGTTCTGCGCGTCGTGCGATGCCGCGGTCGCGCTCCCGGCTGCCGGTGTGCGCGAACACGATTGCTGCGGAGCTGATGTCGGCGGCCGTCGGTTCACGCCGGTGCAGCGTGAGCAGGCCGCGTTCGGCGAGGTCGTCGAAGTACGGGGCGGGGGAGGGGCAGACGATGGTCAGCAAGGCCCCGGCATCGACCAGCGCCGCTGCGGTGGAGATGGCGCGCGCCGACGCTCCGGCGAGCAGGACGGGACGTCCGTGTACCGGTAACTCGACGGTGACGCCCGCGGTCATCGGTTCGTCCCGACGGTGGCCGAAGCCATCACCGTCCCCCGATCACCCTGCCGCGCAACGCCGTCGACACCAGCGCAGCCCTGCGGTGCACACCGAATTTGCCCATGATGTTGTGCAGGTGGAACTTCACCGTCGCCTCGCTGATGAACAGGTTGCGTGCGATGGTGCGGTTGTCCAGGCCGTCGGTGAGCAGGTGCAGTACCTCGTGCTCCCGACGCGTCAACACCGGTGTGCACGCGTCATCCGGCGCGGCGACCGGCGCGCGCAGCCGGGTGATCACGGCGTTCGCGCACGATGCGTCCAGCGCGTTGTGCCCGGCGGCCACCCGCATCAGGGTGGCGAGCAACTCGTGGGAGGTCGATCGCCGGTCGATCAGTCCGTCGGCGCCCGCCCTGATCAGATCCAGGGGGTCGGTCTGGGGGTCGTCGGTGTCGATGACGACGACCACCTTCGGCCGCGGATGCAGATCGGCGAGCAGCGTGGGTAGCGTGACGTCGCGGTCGGTGCCGAACACCAGCAGGTCCGGTCGCAGGCTCTGCAGCCGGCCCACCAGTTCCGCCCCGGGCCGCATGTTGCCGACGAGCAGGACGCTGTCGGTGCGCGACATCATGTGCACCAGGCCGTGCCGGAGCAGTTCGTCGTCGGTCACCACCGCTGCCCGCATGCGGCGCGACGACACCAAACCCCTTCGTGCGCTGGGAATTTGGGCGCTTCGGGCAAGGTCGGCGCGCGGCGGGGGCGCGGTGCGCACTGCGTAGTCGCTGGGGGACAAACTCATCGGTGACTCCGTCCGGTCGGTCGGCGGGCCGAATGCTAATGAGGCCTGCGTTGCATCGACGTTGCAATGAGACGGCCGGACCCGATGGCGGCGCTCAGCGGGGTGAGTCGGCGCCGTGCAGCACGCAGTCGCCGCACAGGCCCCCGTGCGGTGCCTGATAGAACAGGCAGCAGCTGCGCCTGCGGAACGCGCCGTCGGCAGTGTCGACGGTCCCGCGCAGCCTCTGCGTGCCGGCCAGCGCGGTGACGAGCTGGCGGCCCGCGCTCACCAGCGACCGGTCGGTCATGCCCAGCACGGTCACCGCCCCGTTGGCCGACGAGACCACGTTGCCCCACATGACCTGCGGAGACAGCGCGACGTCGGCGTGCAAGCGGTCGATCAGCGAGGCCAGGGCGTCGCCGAGCAGCGCGGTGTCGATGGCGCGCGCGGCGGCGCGAGCGTCCCCGGTGTCGCGCCACTCGAGCTCGGTGGCGCCGAACTGCACCGAATGCCCCGCGGTGCGCCAGCGCAGCGAGCGCGCGGTCAACATGGGAACGGCGCGCAGTGCGGCGAACGATCCGAGCGCCGGTGTCATCAGGCGCGCCGCTATCGCCATCTGCAGCGAGGACGCGGCCACCCGCACCGGGACAGCGGTGGGCGCGCACCCCGAGAAGTCGGCGATCGCCGCCCGGGTGGCACCCACCCGGGCGGCCAGCGTTGCGGTGTCGAGCAGTTCGGCGAGGGTCCGCCAGC
>CAXEZH010000031.1:0-7407 GCA_964000695.1 uncultured Mycolicibacterium sp.
AGTACGCCGACGCGATGCGCGCGGCGGGCACCGCGGTGGACTACTGCGAGTACGGGCCGGTCGTGCACGGCTTCGCCAACTTCTTCACCCTCGGTGGGGCGAGCGCGACCGCCACCGCGGAGGTCATCTCCGCCATCCGCGCGCATTTGACCCGCGCCGGCTAAACCCTCGTTTGCGCGCCGGTACGCTGTGTCCGTGGCCTCCAAACCCAAGAAGAACGCGCGGTACGACCTGAAGGCGGCGGACCGGAAACGCAATCTGTTCGTGCAGATCGGATTGACCTCGATCGTGGTGCTGTTCGCTGCCGCGCTCATCCTCTACATCCTGATGTCGGCGGACGACAAGCCCACCGCGGGCGAGACCAAGTCGGTGCGCGTGGCGTCCAACAGCGTGATCACCAAGGACGGCACCGACGAGCCCAAGGCTGTCATCTCGCTCTACGAGGATGCGCTGTGCCCGGCCTGCGCCGCGTTCGAGCAGGGGTTCGGCCCGACGTTGACCAACATCACCGACTCCGGCGCGGCGGCCATCGACTACCACATGGTCGGCATCCTGAACCGCCCGCAGAACGACAACTACTCCTCGCGCGCCGGCGGAGCCGCGTACTGCGTGGCCGACGAATCGGTGGACGCGTTCAAGAGGTTCCACGCAGCGCTGTACGCCCAGCAGCCGAGCGAGACGGGCACCAGCTATCCGGACAACGCGCAGCTGATCGAGCTGGCGCGCCAGGCCGGAGCCTCGGAGAACGTTCCGGAGTGCATCAGCAAGGGCACCTACGTCGACATGGTCGCCGGGATGGCCGGCGCCGCCGACATCAGGGCTACGCCGACGATCCGCATCAACGGCGAGGATTACCAGTACAGCACCCCCGAGGCACTGGTCGCCAAGATCGAAGAGATCGTCGGTGACGTGCCCGGCCTCCAGGCGGCGCCGCCGGCGCAGGCGCCCACCCCGGCGTCATGACCGTCACCGCGGACCCGGTGGGGCAGGACGCCCCGTCCGGCGACCAGGCCGGCGGGGTCGCGGTTCCGCGCAGTAGCGCGCTGTGGGTGCTGATCGCCGGTTTCGTCGGGCTGGCGGCGGCGCTGACGCTGACGATCGAGAAGATCGAACTGCTCATCAACCCCGACTATGTGCCGACCTGCAGTATCAACCCGGTGCTGTCCTGCGGCTCGGTGATGATCACCCCGCAGGCGTCGCTGTTCGGCTTTCCCAATCCGCTCATCGGGATCGTGTCCTTTGCCGTGGTCCTCGTCACCGGTGTCCTGGCCGTTGCGCGGGTGCCCCTGCCCCGCTGGTACTGGGCGGGCCTGACCGTCGGCACCCTGGCGGGCACCGTCTTCGTGCACTGGCTGATCTTCCAGAGCCTCTACCGCATCGGCGCGCTGTGCCCGTACTGCATGGTGGTGTGGGCGGTGACCATCCCGCTTCTCGTGGTGACCGCAGGCATCGCGCTGGCGCCCCAGCGCAGCGGTTCACGCCTGGTCAGAACGCTGTACAGCTGGCGGTGGTCGGTCGTGACGCTGTGGTTCGCCGCGGTCGTGCTGCTGATCCTCGTCCGGTTCTGGAACTACTGGTCGACCCTTCTCTGACCTGCACGCGGCCGGTGCGGTTAGGGTGAACCGTGGCCGGTCAGAACTCCTCGATCTCCAAAGTCCTGGTAGCCAACCGCGGTGAGATCGCGATCCGTGCATTTCGCGCGGCCTACGAGATGGGCATCGACACCGTCGCGGTGTACCCCTACGAGGACCGCAACTCGCTGCACCGGTTGAAGGCCGACGAGTCGTATCAGATCGGCGAGACGGGCCATCCCGTCCGGGCCTATCTGTCGGTGTCGGAGATCATGCGGGTGGCCCTGGAAGCCGGGTGCGACGCCGTCTACCCCGGCTACGGATTCCTCTCGGAGAACCCGGAACTCGCCGCGGCCTGCGCGCAGGCCGGCATCACCTTCGTCGGCCCCAGCGCTGCAGTGCTGGAACTCACCGGCAACAAGGCCCGCGCCATCGCAGCCGCCCGGGATGCCGGTTTACCCGTGCTGGCGTCGTCGGAGCCGTCGGCATCGGTCGACGACCTGGTGGCAGCCGCCGAAGGCATGGAGTTCCCGCTGTTCGTCAAGGCCGTGTCGGGCGGCGGCGGGCGTGGCATGCGCCGGGTGGCCGATCGCGCCGCGCTGCCCGAAGCGGTGGAGGCCGCCAGCCGGGAAGCCGAATCGGCCTTCGGCGACCCGATGGTCTATCTCGAGCAGGCGGTGCTCAACCCCCGCCACATCGAGGTGCAGATCCTGGCCGACGCCGACGGCAACGTGATGCATCTGTTCGAGCGGGACTGCAGCGTGCAACGCCGCCACCAGAAGGTGATCGAGCTGGCCCCGGCGCCCAACCTGTCGGAGGAACTGCGCACCAGGATCTGCCAGGACGCCGTGGCGTTCGCCCGCCAGATCGACTACACCTGCGCCGGCACGGTCGAATTCCTGCTCGACGAGCGCGGGCACCACGTGTTCATCGAATGCAATCCGCGGATCCAGGTGGAGCACACCGTCACCGAGGAGATCACCGACGTCGACCTGGTCTCCAGCCAGCTACGGCTGGCATCGGGGGAGACGCTGGCGGATCTGGGCCTGTCCCAGGAGGGGATGCGGATCCGCGGGGCGGCCATGCAGTGCCGGATCACCACCGAGGACCCCACGAACGGCTTCCGTCCCGACACCGGCCGGATCACCGCCTACCGCTCACCGGGAGGCGCCGGTATCCGCCTGGACGGCGGGGCGGTACTCGGCGGCGAGATCGGCGCCCACTTCGACTCGATGCTGGTCAAACTCACCTGCCGGGGTCGCGACTTCGGCACGGCGGTCGCGCGGGCCCACCGCGCGCTGGCCGAGTTCCGCATCCGCGGGGTCTCGACGAACATCCCGTTCCTGCAGGCCGTCATCGACGACCCCGACTTCCGGGCCGGGCGGGTGACCACGTCGTTCATCGACGAACGGCCCTACCTGCTGACGGCGCGCTCCCCGGCAGACCGCGGCACCAAGATCCTGAACTACCTGGCCGACGTGACCGTCAACCAGCCGCACGGACCGCGGCCGTCGACGGTCTACCCGCACGACAAGCTGCCCCAGATCGACCTGGACGCGATGCCGCCGCGGGGCAGCAAACACCTGCTGACCGAGGTCGGTCCCGAGGCGTTCGCGCGCTGGATGCGGGAATCCAAGGCGATCGGGGTGACCGACACGACGTTCCGGGATGCGCACCAGTCGCTGCTGGCCACCCGGGTGCGCACGTCGGGGCTGCTGATGGTCGCGCCCTACATCGCGCGGATGACGCCGCAACTGCTGTCGATCGAGTGCTGGGGCGGGGCGACCTACGACGTCGCGCTGCGGTTCCTCAAAGAAGACCCGTGGGAGCGCTTGGCCGCGCTGCGCGAAGCCGTGCCCAACATCTGTCTGCAGATGCTGCTGCGCGGACGCAACACCGTCGGTTACACGCCCTATCCGGAATCGGTGACCCACGCCTTCGTGCAGGAGGCCACGGCGACGGGCATCGACATCTACCGGATCTTCGATGCACTCAACAACGTCGACTCGATGCGACCGGCGATCGATGCGGTGCGTGAGACCGGCACCGCGGTGGCCGAAGTGGCGATGTCGTACACCGGTGACCTGTCGGATCCGGGGGAGAATCTCTACACCCTGGACTACTACCTCAAACTCGCCGAGCAGATTGTCGACGCCGGCGCGCATGTGCTGGCGATCAAGGACATGGCGGGTCTGCTGCGCCCGCAGGCCGCCGCCGCGCTGGTCGGGGCACTGCGCAGCAGGTTCGACCTGCCGGTGCACGTGCACACCCACGACACCCCGGGCGGCCAGCTGGCGACCTATCTGGCGGCCTGGCAGGCCGGGGCGAACGCCGTCGACGGTGCCTCGGCGTCGCTGGCGGGGACCACCAGCCAGCCGGCGTTGAGTTCCATCGTGGCCGCGTCCGCACACACGGAGTACGACTCGGGGCTGTCGCTGTCGGCGGTCTGTGATCTGGAGCCGTACTGGGAGGCGCTGCGAAAGGTCTACGCGCCGTTCGAGTCCGGGCTGCCGGCACCGACCGGCCGGGTGTATCACCACGAGATCCCCGGCGGGCAGCTGTCGAATCTGCGTCAGCAAGCCATCGCGCTGGGTCTCGGTGACCGTTTCGAGGAGGTCGAGGCGGCGTACGCCGGGGCCGACCGGATCCTGGGCCGGCTGGTCAAGGTGACTCCATCGTCCAAGGTGGTCGGTGACCTGGCGTTGGCGCTCGTCGGCGCGGGCATCAGCGCCGACGAATTCGCCGCCGACCCTGCGCGTTTCGACATTCCTGATTCGGTGATCGGCTTCCTGCGCGGGGAGCTGGGTGACCCGCCCGGTGGCTGGCCGGAGCCGTTGCGCAGCAAGGCGCTGGCGGGTCGGGCGCCGGCCAAGCCGCAGGAAGAACTGTCCGCCGAGGACACCGAGGCGCTCAGCCAGTCCGGTCCGGTCCGTCAGGCCACGCTGAACCGGCTGCTGTTCCCCGGTCCGACAAAGGAATTCGAGGCCCACCGGGAGCTCTACGGAGACACCTCGAGCCTGTCGGCCAACCAGTTCTTCTACGGCCTGCGCCACGGCGACGAACATCGCGTCACCCTCGAACGCGGTGTCCAACTGCTCATCGGGCTGGAGGCGATCTCCGACCCCGACGAGCGGGGGATGCGCACCGTCATGTGCATCATCAACGGCCAGCTGCGCCCCGTCGTGGTGCGCGACCGCAGCATCGCCAGCGACGTCCCCGCCGCGGAAAAGGCCGACCGGGCCAACCCCGACCACGTCGCCGCTCCGTTCGCCGGGGTGGTCACGGTCAGCGTCACCGAGGGTGAGTCGGTGCAGGCGGGCCAGACCATCGCCACGATCGAGGCGATGAAGATGGAGGCCGCGATCACCGCTCCCAAGGCCGGTTCGGTCGCTCGGGTGGCCGTGTCGGCCACCGCCCAGGTCGAGGGCGGGGACCTGCTGGTGGTGGTCGACAGCGATGGGTCCACGAGCGACGCGCAGGCGGCGGCCGGGGGATCAGCCTGACCCGCATCGTGGCCGGCAGCCTCGGCGGGCGTCGCATCGCGGTGCCACAGCAGCGGTCCGGGCTGGGGACCCGGCCCACCACCGACCGGGTGCGGGAATCGCTGTTCAACATGCTGGCCGCGCGCATCGACTTCACCGGCATCGCGGTGCTCGACCTGTACGCCGGGTCCGGTGCGCTCGGTCTGGAGGCATTGTCGCGCGGCGCCGCCTCGGCGCTGTTCGTGGAGGCCGACGCCAGGGCGGCGGCGGTGATCGAACGCAACATCGCCGCGCTGGGGGTGAGCGGTGCGACGGTGCACCGGTCAGCCGTGGCCGCGGCGTTGCGCGCCGGGGCCGCCGCGCCGGTGGACCTGGTGCTGGCCGACCCGCCCTACGAGGTCGAAAACGCGCAGGTACTCGACATGCTGGCCGCGCTGGCGACCGGGCGGTGGATCGCCTCGGGCAGCGTGGTCGTCGTGGAGCGATCGGCGTCGGGACCCGAGATCGCCTGGCCCGACGGCTGGACACCGTGGCGGACGCGCCGCTACGGCGACACCCGTATCGAGTCCGCCCAACGGGACTGACGCGGCCCGTCGGGCACCCGGCCGGGGCGGATGCTGCCCTGCTAGCGTCGCAATCCATGAGCGGTGCGGTATGCCCGGGGTCCTTCGATCCGGTGACGCTGGGTCACATCGACATCTTCGAACGCGCCGCGGCGCAATTCGACGAGGTCGTCGTCGCGATCCTGATCAACCCCAACAAGAAGGGGATGTTCAGCGTCGACGAGCGCATCGCGCTGATCGAGGAGTCGACGACCCATCTGCCGAACCTGCGCGTCGAATCGGGGCAGGGGCTCGTCGTCGACTTCGTCAAAGACCGCGGGTTGACCGCCATCGTCAAAGGCCTGCGTACCGGCACCGACTTCGAGTACGAGCTGCAGATGGCGCAGATGAACAAGCACATCGCCGGTGTGGACACCTTCTTCGTCGCGACCACGCCGCGCTACTCGTTTGTGTCGTCGTCGTTGGCCAAGGAGGTTGCCTCGCTCGGCGGTGACGTCACCGAGTTGCTACCGGCGCCGGTCAACGCCCGCCTGCGCGACAAGTTGGCCGACCGCTCCTGAACCGGCGCAGCCGGTGGTCGCGCCGTCCGCCCCGGAGTTGACATAATGGGCGTCACCAGCAATTCACTACGACACACCGGCGCCGGTAGCTGAGTCACAGACGTAACACCAGGCACACTGGTCACTGTCAAACTACGCCTGGAGGGTGTCGCCGTGTACCGAGTTTTTGAAGCGCTCGATGAATTGGGTGCAATCGTCGAAGAAGCGCGCGGCGTGCCGATGACGGCCGGATGTGTGGTGCCGCGCGGTGATGTCCTCGAGTTGATCGACGACATCAAGGACGCCATCCCGGGTGAGCTCGACGACGCGCAGGACGTGCTCGACGCGCGCGACGGGTTGCTGCGCGAGGCCAAGGACCACGCCGAGTCGACCGTGTCGACGGCCAACGCCGAAGCCGACTCGATGGTCAACCACGCCCGCGCCGAAGCCGACCGGTTGCTGTCCGACGCCAAGGCGCAGGCTGACCGGATGGTCGCCGAGGCGCGCCAGCACAGCGAACGCATGGTCGGTGAGGCCCGCGATGAGGCGGCGCGTATCGCGGCCACCGCAAAGCGGGAGTACGAGGCCAGCGTCGGGCGGGCGAAGTCCGAGGCCGACCGGCTCATCGAAAGCGGCAATCTCGCCTACGAGAAGGCTGTTCAGGAGGGCATCAAGGAACAGCAGCGGCTCGTGGCGCAGACCGAGATCGTCGCCACCGCCAACGCCGAGGCCACCCGGATGATCGACTCGGCGCACGCCGAAGCCGACCGGCTGCGCGGCGAATGCGACATCTACGTCGACAGCAAACTCGCCGAGTTCGAGGACTTCCTCAACGGCACGTTGCGGTCGGTGGGCCGGGGCCGGCACCAGTTGCGCACCGCTGCGGGCACCCACGATTACGCGGCTCGCTGACCGGTCCGCAGCCCCGACCACGAGCACGCGATCGTTAGCCGGATTCCGGCCCGTACGATACGTGCATGGCGACGCATGCAAAGGCAGCGGCGCACCGCGGGTCACGGTCGCCCCTCGTGATCGACATCTCCCGGCTCGGTAGGCGCCCCGGTTCGATGATGACCGTCGAGACGACGGTGCCCAGTCCGGTGCGGATCGGCGTGGAGTTGATCGCCGTCGACGAGGGCGCACCCCTGGATCTGAACCTGCGGCTGGAGTCGGTGTCAGAGGGGGTTCTGGTCACCGGCACGGTGTCCGCGCCGACGTCGGGGGAGTGCGCGCGCTGCCTGAATCCGCTCAC
>CAXEZH010000032.1:0-7354 GCA_964000695.1 uncultured Mycolicibacterium sp.
CCCGCCCGCCGGTGACGTGGCGCCGACGCCGGCGATCTGACCGTCACGATCCAGGATGACCGCTCCCACCGGAGGATTCGGGTAGGTGCGGCCCTTGACCTGCTCAGCCTGCTCGATGGCCGCCTGCATGGCGGCGTCGAGGTTCATACCGACAGATGCGTGGCCGCCGCGCCGGCCTGCGCGCGCAGTGCCCGCACCGCGGCAGCGGGGTCGTCGGCGCTGTAGACCGCCGAACCGGCGACGAAACAGTCGACCCCGGCAGCGGCCGCCTGCTCGATGGTGTCGGCGTTGATACCGCCGTCGATCTCGATCAGGATGCTCAACTCGCCCGCGTCGACGAGCCGCCGCACCGTACCGACCTTGGGCAGCACCTCGGCGATGAACTTCTGGCCACCGAAGCCGGGTTCGACCGACATCACCAGCAGCGTGTCGAACTCGGGCAGGATTTCCAGATACGGCTCGATCGAGGTACCCGGCTTGACCGCCAGGCCGGCTTTGCCACCGGCGGCGCGGATGTCGCGAGCCACGCCGATCGGGTTGTCGGTGGCCTCGGCATGGAACGTGACGTTGTAGGCGCCGGCTTCGGCGTAGGGCGGCGCCCACCGCTGCGGGTCCTCGATCATCAGGTGGCAGTCCATCGGGATGTCGGTGACCTTCAGCAGCGCCTCCACCACCGGCAGGCCCAGCGTGAGGTTCGGCACGAAATGGTTGTCCATGACGTCGACGTGCAGCCAGTCCGCTCCCGCGACCGCGGCGGTCTCGTCGGCCAGCCGGGCGAAGTCGGCGGCCAAAATCGACGGGGCGATCATCGGTGCAGCCATGGGCTCACCTTATCGGTCGCCGTCGACCCGCAAAGCGGCGGCGAACATCGCGTCGGTGCCGTGGCGGTGCGGCCACAACTGCGCCGACGGCCCGTCGCCGATGTCGGTGGCCGGGGTGAGCAGTGCCGCGGTGTCCAGGGCGGTCACCGGATACCGGCGCAGCGCGTCGGCGACGACGCCGGCCGTTTCGGCCAGATGCGGCGAGCACGTCGCGTACAGCACAACCCCGCCCGGGCGGGTGAGCCGGATCGCCGAGGCCAGCAGTTCGCGTTGCAGCTTCGCCAGGGCGGGCACGTCGCCGGGCTGGCGCCGCCAGCGGGCTTCGGGCCGTCGGCGCAGCGCGCCCAGCCCGGTGCACGGAGCATCGACGAGGACCCGGTCGTAACCGGGCGGCAGGCCCGGTTCGCGCCCGTCCACGCGGTGGACGGTCACGGGTAGCCCCGCGGTGTTCTGCTGGACCAGATCGGCGCGGGCGGGGGCGGGTTCGACCGCGTCGACGAAGGCTCCCACGGGTTCGCCGAGGGCCGCCAGCAGCGCCGTCTTGCCGCCGGGGCCGGCGCACAGATCGAGCCAGCGGCCCGTGTCGTCACCGTCGAGCGTGGCCAGTGTGAGCGCACGGGCGATCAGCTGGCTGCCCTCGTCCTGCACGAGCGCCGAACCGTCGCGGACCGCCGGCAGCGCCCCGGGGTCGCCGTCGCCGAGATACACCGCATACGGGGAATAGCGCCCGACGGTGCCACCGGTCGCCTCGGCCAGCTCGGCGGCCGAGAGCCGCCCTGGCCGCGCCACCAGATGCACCTCGGGACGGGCGTCGTCGCTGGCCAGCAGCGCCTCGAGTTCCCCTGCGCGGGCGCCCAGCGCATCGGTGAACGCCTGGCCGATCCACCGTGGGTGGGCGTGCGTGAACGCCAGGTGCCCCACCGGATCGGTGGCTGCCGGCGGAGCCAGCTCCGCGACCCAGGACCCCTCGTCGCGCCGCGCGATGGCTCGTAGCACACCGTTGACGAAACCGGCTCGCGCCGAATCGAATTCGATTCCGGCCTGCTCCACGGTCGTGGAGACCGCGGCGTGGTCTTCCACCCGGGTGCGCAGCAGTTGGTAGGCCCCCAGCCGAAGCAGGTCCAACAGCACCGGGTCGATGCGATCCACGGGCCGACCCGCTGCGGCGGCGATGACGGCGTCGAGCAGCCCGCGGGCCCGGCAGGTGCCGTAGGCCAGTTCGGTGGCGAATGCGGCGTCACGCCCGCTGATTCCGCGCTCCCGCAGGATCGCCGGGAGCGCCAGATTGGCGTAGGCGTCGCGGGTGGACACCGCGCGCAGCACGTCGAAGGCCGCGCGGCGGGCCGGGTCCAGCGGGGTGCGCCGGGGTCGGCGTCCGGCGCCGCTCATCGGGCCCAGCCGTGTTCATCGAGCCGGGCGCCGCGCGCCCAGTCCGCGGCGGCCATCGCCTTCTTGCCCGGTGGCTGCACGCTGCCCAGCTGCACCGGCGCCGAGCCGGTCCCCACCAGCACGCGGCGCTTGCCCACCTGCATGCGCCCGGGCTCCAGCTCGGGGGCCTGTTCGGGCACCGTCACCGGCCCGACCTTGACCCGCAGATCGCCGATCATCGTCCAGGCACCGGGGTTGGGCGTGACCGCACGGATGCGCCGGTCCACCACGTGCGCCGGTAGGTCCCAGCGGATCCGGGCGTCGTCGACGGTGACTTTGGGGGCGACGCTGACGCCCTCAGCGGGTTGCGGCACCGCGGTCAGCTTCTGTTCGGCGATGCCGTCCATCGTCGCCTCGAGCAGGCCCGCACCCGCGACCGAGAGCCGCCCGAGCAGCTCGCCGGCGGTGTCGGTGGGTCGAATGGTCTCGGTGACCACGCCGTACACCGGACCCGAATCCAGGCTGCGCTCGATCTGGAATGTCGTCGCCCCGGTCACGGTGTCACCGGCGGCAAGGGCCGCCTGCACCGGGGCCGCGCCGCGCCAGGCGGGCAGCAGCGAGAAGTGCAGGTTGACCCAGCCGTGCGCGGGGACCGCCAACAGTGCTTCCCCGAGCAGCGCCCCGTAGGCCACCACGGCGCAGCAGTCGGGGGCCAGCTCGGCCAGTTCGGCGACGAACTCCCCGGAATTGGGGCGGGCCGGGCGAAGGATCGGGATGCCATGCTCGGCGGCCACCTGCGCGACCGGGGACGGGGCGGCCCGCCCGCGCCGGCCGGCGACCGCATCGGGGCGGGTCAGCACGGCGACGACGTCGTGACGGGGGGATTCGATCAGCCGTCGCAGGGAGGGCAGGGCCGGTTCCGGCGTGCCGGCGAAGACGAGACGCACCGCGCCAGTCTAGGGAGGCTCATCGCGGTGTCTGGTAGTACTCCTTCTCGGTGGTCCCGGTCAGCGGTGCGACCAGCAGCCACGGGATGGTGGTGAGCAGCCGGTTCAGGCCGGCCACGGAGTCGTTGTAGTACTGCCGGGCGAACGCCAGTTTGTCCTCGGTGTCGGCGAGGTTGCGCTGCAGGTCCAGGAAGTTGGTCGACGAGCTGAGTTGCGGATAGTCCCGGCCGAGGGCGAGCACCGGAGCCAGCGCGCGGTCGAGTTGCTTTTCGGCCGCGCTGCGCTGGGTTACGGACTTCCCGCTGGTGGCCGCGGTCAGGGCCGCGTTGGCGTCGGTGACGTGGTCGAGCACGGCCTTCTCGTGGGTGGCGAAGGTCGCGACGGTGTGCACCAGGCTCGGGATCAGGGCGGCGCGTCGCGTCAGCTCCACGTCGATGCCCGACAGCGCCTCGGCCACCCGCACATCGGCGGACCGGATCTTGTTGTAGCCCACAACGAATCCGATGAGCACCGCCACCGCCACCGCCAGGATGACGACAAGCAGAAAGGTCACCACGACCCGCCACCTCCTCCTCCACCACCGCCGCCCCCGCCGCCGCTGGACCCGCCGCCGCCCGAGGACGACGACTTCGCCTGCGAGGCGGTGTAGGCACCGATCGACGACGACAACGCCGATTCGAAGCTGTCGAAATCCGCGCCGCCGCCGGAGCCGAACCAGCCCGACGACGTCGTCGTCGAGCTGGTGTACCAATCGGGTTGCGGAGCAACGGTACCGGTGACTTCTTGATATTTCTTCGCCCACATCGCGGCGGCGCCCGCGGCCACCGCGAACGGTACGTAGGTGGTGTAGAGGTCCTTGCGGGCGGCGAAGTCGAAGCGGCTCTCGGCCGAGTCGGTGGCCAGCACCCGATGGAATCCGCCGATCCGCGACCACAATTCACGTCCGGCAGCGGTGCGCCTGGTTCCCACCCCGGGTCGCCAGGAAGCCGCCGAGAGGACGAAGAACGCCGCGAACGGCAGGGCCCAGAGCGGGAAGGGCGGCCCCCAGTTGAAGAACGCGCAGATCATCAACACGAAGGCCACGCCGTTGGCGGCGCGCAGCCACAGCTCCTTCTTGCGTTCGACCATGAGCCCGGAGGTCAGCGCCCACTTCTCCACGGTCTCGGTCATCTCGGCCTTGGCCTTCTGGAGCCGCTCCCCCGACTTGACGGTCTTCTTGGCCTCGAATTCCGCGCCCGCGGAGTCGACCTTCAGCTTCCTGCCGACCGCCGCGCTGACCGGATCCACGTCCCTCCACTGCCCCCGCTGGGCCACCCCCCGGATTCGCCAGTGTTTGTCGCTGACCTGCTGCAGGGTGATCAGACCACGTTCGGCCAGGTAGAACAGCGTGGCGGTCAGGCCGTTCTTGGGCACCCACTCGGTGCGGAGGTACTCGACCTGCACTGGTCCCAGGCCCGGCGGCGGCGCGTACTGCAGCGGGAAACCGGGGTTCCGCTCGGTGACCGCGCGCAGCCACGACAGCGCGCCGGCGGCCAGCAGCAGGGTCAGCACCGCGACACCCACCACGCCGGCCACCGACTGGCCGAGCACACGGTCCCAGGTGTAGGACCAGGGCAGCGTCGGCCGCGCCGGGGTCGGCAGGTCGACGCCGGCGCGCACGGTGACGGGGGTGCGCGGTGCCAGATTCGCCGCCGACAACTCGACGCGGTTGCCGCTGATGGTCAGGTCGTCACAGATCACGCCGACGCCCGAGCCGACCGAACATTGCGCGCCGGTGACGCCTGCGGGCAGCTCGACGGAGACGTCGACCGCGCGGATGTAGTTGTTCCACGAGGGCGCGATGACGTTCCAGAAGAACACCGTCGGCGCGGCAGCGGGGTTGCCGGTGGTGGCGGCGAACTGCTTCCCGGCGCCGGTGGTGCCGGGGTCGAGCACGCCGGGGATGGTGTAGCGGATCTCGAAGACGTGGGCGCCGTAGCTCAGCGTCCGGTCCGGATCACCGATCTTGGCCACCCGGAAGCGGCGGCCGTCCTCCCACAGCATCTCGTACCGTGCCGGACGCCCGTCGAGCAGCACCGACGTGACCTCCGGCCGCTGGCGGATGTTCGGATCGTTGGGGTTGGCCACGTCCCAGTACCGGAACAGACCGTGGCGCCCGCTCGGGAAATCCGCGGTGATGGTCTCGACCGCGGTCATCGTGCCGTCGTCGGTGACGACGATGTCGACGTCGTAATCGTCGAAGACGACCGGATCGTAGGGCGCCGCCGTGTCGGCGGCGCCGCCCTGGAACAGCCACGGCCACAGCACCCCCAGCGCGATCACCGCCAGCGTGATCAGCCACGAGATCAGACGCGCCATCGCCCTCTCCTGTCCGGATCCACCGTCAGACGGGAATCACCCTATGTGCAGCGGATCGATCTGCACACGAACCGGCTCGTGGTCGTGGCGTGCGCTGGCGGCCGCGCTGGCCCGTCGCAACGCCGCGGCAAGGCCCAGTCCGAGTTCGCGCGGCACCCGGATCAGCATCCGGCCCACGGGGTGATCGGCGGCAACCCCGGCGGGCCGGCGGGCGCCGACGGGCAGGTCGACCGGTCCGAGCACCTCGGCTCCGTCGGGTAGGTCAACGGCCTGCAGCAGCGCGTCGACCGCGTCGGTGGTGCCGTCGACGGCGGCCATGTGCACCGCCGGGGGCAGGCCGACTTCGGTACGCCCGTCCAGCTCCGCCTCGGCGTGACCGACCGGATCCCAGCGCACCAGAGCCTGCACCGTGGGGATGGCCGATTCCGCGACGACCGCGACGACCCCGCCGTCGTCGTGACTGCGGACCAGGGCGGCCGCGGCCATCCAGCGGCGCAGCGTGTCCTCGGCCGCGCGCAGGTCCTGGCGTCCCAGGAGTGCCCAGGCGTCGAGGAGCAGCGCCGCGCCGTAGCCACCTTCGGCCACCGGCTCCACGCCCGGGGTGGCCACCACGACGGCGGGACGGGGCGGCACCGTGGCCACCACGCTGTCACCACCGGAGGTGATGACCGCCGCACCGGGAAACGCCCGGCCCAGTTCTTCGGCGGTGCGCCGGGCGCCCACCACCACGGCCCGCACCGCGTCGGACCCGCACCGCGCGCACCGCAGCGCCAGCTCCTCACGACCGCACCAGCGGCATACGGCCCCGGGCGCGTCGCGGCCGGGCAGCGACAACGGCCCGGTGCAGTGCCGGCAGCGGGCGATGCTGCGGCACCGGCCGCACGCCAACGCCGGCACATAACCGCGGCGCGGAACCTGCACCAGGACCGGGGCGTCGGCGCGCAGCGCGGCGCGGGCGGCGTCGAGGGCCATCGACGGGAGCCGGGCGGTGTGCGCGGCGGGGTCGCGTTCCTGGGCGTAGGCGCTGTCCTCGAGCGCGACCACCCGCGGGGCGTGCGCACGTACGGCCCGGCGCGCGGCGGTCAGGTCGTGCGCCCAGCCGCTGCGCACCAGCGCGTGGGCTTCGGCGGTGCGCGCGTAGCCACCGATCACCGCCGCGCAGCGCAGTTGGTGGGCCCGCAGCATCGCCACCTCGCGGGAGTGCGGATACGGCGCGCGGGGTTCGGCCAGGGAGTCGTCACCGTCGTCCCAGACCAGGACCAGTCCGAGATCGGACACGGGCGCGAAGGCCGCGCTGCGGGTCCCGATCACCAGCCGCGCCTGACCGCGCAGCGTGCGCAGCCAGCGCCGGTACCGCTCGGCCGGCCCCAGTCCGGCCGACAGGGCGACCACCCGGGTGTCCGGAAGCAGCACCGTGGCGGCCGCCTGCAGCTGGTCGATGTCGCGCTGGTCGGGAACCACGGCCAACACACCCCGGCCCGTTGCGACCGTCGCCGCGGCGATTTCGGCCAGCCGCTGCGGCCACGACTCCCCCGGCAGCGCCTGCCACACCGCGCGTGCCGCGCGGCCCTCCTGGAGGGCGGCGACGAACTGCGCGCCGCCCTGGTACGCCGCCCACGCCGCGGTATCGACGGGCTGCGGATCGAGTGGTTCGAGCGGGGGTGCGGCCTGCTTCTCGACGGTGGCGTGCCGAGGCGGCACCGCCAGGCGCAGCACGTCGGCCCGGGTGCCCGCATAACGGGCTGCGACGGCGTCGGTGAGACGCCGGATCTCGTGGGTCAGCACCGGTTCGCCGGAGACCACCTTGTCCAGCCAGCCGAGCTTCCCGACGTGGTCGGTGTCGGAGCGGCGCTCGAGGAG
>CAXEZH010000033.1:0-19463 GCA_964000695.1 uncultured Mycolicibacterium sp.
CGATCACCGCCGACGAGCTGCGCGCCTGGAAGGCCGAGCATCCCGGCGCGGTGGTGGTGTCATACGTCAACACCACCGCCGCGGTGAAGGCGGAGACCGACATCTGCTGCACGTCGTCGAACGCGGTCGAGGTCGTCGACTCGATCCCGGCCGACCGCGAGGTCCTGTTCTGCCCCGACCAGTTCCTGGGGGCCCATGTGCGCCGCATGACCGGCCGCACGAACCTGCACGTGTGGGCCGGAGAGTGCCACGTGCACGCGGGGATCAACGGCGACGAACTCGCCGATCAGGCCCGCACGCATCCCGACGCCGAACTGTTCGTCCACCCCGAGTGCGGGTGTGCCACCTCGGCGCTGTACCTGGCCGGCGAAGGTTCCTTCCCCGAGGAGCGGGTCAAGATCCTGTCCACCGGTGGCATGCTCGACGCCGCCCGCCAGACCGGTGCCCGCCAGGTCCTGGTCGCCACGGAGGTGGGCATGCTGCACCAGCTGCGCCGCGCCGCGCCGGAGGTGGACTTCCAAGCGGTCAACGACCGTGCGTCCTGCCGGTACATGAAGATGATCACCCCCGCGGCGTTGCTGCGCTGCCTCGTCGAGGGCGCCGACGAGGTGCACGTGGACCCGGATGTCGCGACGGCAGCGCGAGCCAGCGTGCAGCGGATGATCGAGATCGGACAGCCCGGCGGCGGCGAATGACGCGCTCGCCCGCCTGCGGCGGGACCAACCTCTGGCGCCAGCGCGCCGACGTCGTCGTCATCGGCACCGGCGTAGCCGGCCTGGCCGCGGCGCTGGCCGCGCACCGCAGCGGCCGCACGGTGGTCGTGCTGAGCAAGGTCGGGGACACCGCCACGTTCTACGCACAGGGCGGCATTGCGGTGGTGCTGCCGGAGAGCTTTCGCGACACCGACGACTCGGTCGAGGCCCATGTCGCCGACACGCTCGCCGCGGGCGCGGGATTGGGTGATCCCGACGCGGTCCGGTCGATCGTCGCCGACGGCTACCGTGCCGTCACCGACCTGGTGGGGTGGGGAGCCCGGTTCGACGAATCCGCAGCCGGCGGCTGGGCGCTGACCCGCGAAGGCGGCCACACGCGGCACCGCATCATCCACGCCGGAGGTGACGCCACGGGAGCGGAGGTCCAGCGGGCTCTGGACGACGCTGCCGCCCGGCTCGACGTCCGGCACAACCACGTCGCGGTGGACCTGATGCTCGACGACGGAATGGTGTCCGGGGTCCTGGTCCTCAGCGACGATGGCCCCGGGATCATCCACGCGCCCTCGGTGATCGTGGCGACGGGAGGTCTGGGGCATCTGTACCAGGCCACGACCAACCCCGAAGGCTCGACCGGTGACGGCGTCGCCCTGGCGATGTGGGCCGGGGTGGCGGTCAGCGATGTCGAGTTCGTCCAGTTCCACCCGACCATGCTGTTCGACCCGGGCAGTACCGGCCGGCGACCGCTCATCACCGAGGCGCTGCGCGGTGAAGGTGCGGTGCTCGTCGACGCGCGGGGCCGGTCGGTGACCGCGGGCGCGCATCCGATGGGCGATCTGGCGCCGCGCGATGTCGTCGCGGCCGCGATCGAGGCTCGTCTGACGCAGACCGGTGATGCGTGTGTGTTCCTCGACGCACGGGCGATCGACCGTCTGCCTGAACGTTTTCCCACCGTCACCGCGGCGTGCCTGCGAGCGGGGATCGACCCCGTGCGGGAGCTCATCCCCGTGGTTCCAGGCGCCCACTACAGCTGTGGGGGAGTCGCCACCGATGTGCACGGCCGGACCGAGGTGACCGGCTTGTTCGCCGCGGGGGAAGCGGCGCGCACCGGGATGCACGGCGCCAACCGGCTGGCCAGCAACAGCCTTCTGGAAGGGCTCGTCGTCGGTGGGCGCGCGGGGACGGCGGCCGCCGAACATGCCGCGCACGCCGGCCCCACCCGGGTCGCTACGGCGGTGCTCCCGGCCCGGCCGGCGGTACCGCGCGCCGAGCTGCAGCAGGCGATGACCACCCACGCCTCGGTCACCCGCACCGGTGACGGGTTGGCTGCACTGCAGGAGATTCTCGACGGGGCGCCGATGCGCCGGTTGAGCAGCCGCCGCGACGTCGAAGACGCATCGCTGACGACGGTCGCGGGCGCCCTCGCGGCCGCCGCCCGCGCGCGCACAGAATCCCGCGGATGTCATCACCGCGCCGACTTCCCGGGTACCGATCCGGCGCAGGCATTCAGTCGCACGTTGGTTCCGGAGGTGGCCGGCACATGATCGACCTGACCTGTACCGCACTCAGCGAGGCCGAGCTCACCGAAGCTCGTGGCGTCATCGCGCGGGCACTCGACGAGGACCTGCGCTATGGACCGGATGTGACCACGCTGGCCACCGTGCCCGCCGACGCCACCACCACAGCCTCGGTGGTGAGCCGGGAACCCGGCGTGCTCGCAGGAGCGGACGTCGCGCTGATGGTGCTCGACGACGTGCTCGGCCCCGACAGCTACCGGGTGACGCACCGGGTGCCCGACGGTTCGCGGCTGCAACCCGGCGGGGTCGCCCTGACGATCGAGGGTCCGACCCGGGGGATCCTGACGGCCGAGCGCACGATGCTGAACGTCCTGTGCCACCTGTCCGGCATTGCGACGACGACGGCGGCGTGGGTCGAGGCGATCTCCGGCACGCGGGCCCAGATCCGCGACACCCGCAAGACGCTGCCCGGCCTGCGCTCCCTGCAGAAGTACGCCGTCCGCGTCGGTGGCGGAGTGAACCACCGCATGGGACTCGGTGATGCGGCGCTGATCAAGGACAACCATGTCGCCGCGGCGGGTTCGATCCTGGCCGCGCTGCGCCAGGTGCGCGCCGCGGCGCCCGACCTGCCGTGCGAGGTCGAAGTGGACTCGCTCGACCAACTCGACGAGATCCTCGCCGAGGACGTCGAGTTGGTGTTGCTCGACAACTTCCCGGTGTGGCAGACCCAGATCGCGGTGCAGCGCCGCGACGCGCGCGCACCGGGCACCAAGCTGGAGTCCTCCGGCGGCCTGTCCCTGCCGAACGCTGCCGACTACGCCGGCACCGGGGTGGATTATCTGGCCGTCGGCGCGCTCACCCACTCGGTGCAGGTGCTCGACCTGGGGTTGGATCTGTAGATCGTGGAGAGGTCTCCGAGACGCCCGATGACGTCGGTCGTCGCACTTGCCCTGGCAGTGCTGTCGCTGGGTCTGGCGGTCGTCGCGCTGGTGCGGCAGCGCGACAGCGCCCCCGAGTACAGCCCGTCCCAGCGCGACGAGGCGCGGACAGCGATCTGCGCGGCGTTCGCCACCGTGCGCACCGGGGTGGCGATCAACACCAACCGCGAGCCGCCGGGCGGCTTCGGTGACGTCACAGGAGCTCTTGCGGTGTCGGGCAACGCGCGGGCGGCACTGTTCGACGGCGGTCAATACCTGCTGGCCAGAATGGATCCGGCCACTCCGCCGGAGCTGGCGAGCGAGATCCGCAGGTTCGCCGATCTGGTGATGGACATCGGTGCGGCCGCCACCGCCGGTGTGCCCGATTCGGATCCGGTGCAGGCCGATCGTCTCGAGCAGGCCGAGGACGCGAGCGCTCAGATCAGCGGTCTGTGCGCGTGATCGTCAGGCCGCGGCGGGACCGCGACGCACCAACGCCAGCACCACTGCGGCGCCGGCGAACAACCCGGAGAAGACACGGTTGAGCGCGGTCTGCTGGCGGGGAGTGCGCAACCAGGTCAACAGCCGTACCGCCAGCCCGGTGTAGAGGCCCATCACGACCAGGTCGACGGCCACCATCGTGGCCCCGATGGCCAGGTATTGAGGCAGCAGCGGGGCGGTCGGCACGACGAACTGGGGCATCACCGCCAGAAAGAAGACCAGCGCCTTGGGATTGCTGGCATTGACCAGGAAGCCACGCACCAGCAGCGCGGAACGTCCCCCGCCGGCAGCGTCGTCGAGTCGGCTGACGAGGTCGACGGTGGCGGCGCGCCACTGCCGCACCGCCAGGTAGGCAAGGTAGGCCACCCCGAGCCATTTGATGATCGTGAACGCCAGGATCGAGTTCGCCACGGCGGCCCCCAGGCCCACGGCGACCAGCGCCAGCTGCAGGACCAAGCCCGCCTCCAGACCTGCGATGGACCAGTACCCGCGCTTGATACCGTGCGTCGCCCCGGTCGCCATCGACTGGACCGCGCCGGCGCCCGGCGACACCGCGATCACGATCGCCGCCCCGAAGAACGCCAGCCACATCTGCCAGGTCATGACCCGAGTCTGTCAGGGGTGTCCAGCCGATTTCGGCTGGATGTCCGCGACGAAGACGGCGACCTTTCGGGCTTGGCGGCGGGCCAACCCCGGCAGCGCATCGACGCCGTCGCCGCTGGGGGCGATCCGCGGGTTCACGATGTGGACTTCGTCACCGGACATCGTGACGTCGGCCTCGCCGGCAGCCAAGACGTTCTTGGCCCAGTCGGTCTTGCCGTGGCCCAGCACGATCGCCAGCTGGGAGTCGTTGCGGTATGCGGTCACGATGGTCTCGTACGCCCGTCCGGAGGTGCGACCTCGGTGTTTGATGACCGACAGCCCGGGCATCCGACCGGCCAGCGGCTTGACGATGGGGTTGAAGTACTTGATCTGGATCCGGTCGAGCCACTCCGGGAACATCCGCGGCAGTTCCGACATGACGCCTCCAAAACCGATTTGGCCTGCTCTGGGACAATGGACAGCGTGAATCTAACGCCAGGGCCTCTGCGACGCATCGACCTGCGCGGTACCACGCTGTCAGCGGCCGGGCTGCGTGGCGCCCTGCCCCGTGGTGGTGTCGACGTCGACGCGGTGGTGCCGACCGTCAGGCCCATCGTCGACGCGGTCGCCGACCGTGGCGCGGCGGCCGCCCTGGAGTACGGCGCCTCATTCGACGGAGTACGCCCCGACCGCATCCGGGTCCCGTCCGACAAGCTCGCAGCCGCGCTCGCAGCGCTGGACCCGGACATCCGCACCGCACTGAACGTCGCCATCGAGCGCGCCCGCACCGTGCACGCCGATCAACGTCGCACCGACACCACCACCACACTCGCACCCGGTGCGACGGTGACCGAACGCTGGGTGCCCGTCGAGCGGGTCGGACTCTACGTTCCCGGCGGCAACGCCGTGTACCCGTCGAGCGTCGTGATGAACGTCGTCCCGGCCCAGACCGCGGGCGTGGAGTCGCTGGTCATCGCCAGCCCACCCCAGGCCGCCAACCCGGCCGACTTCCAGGGCCTGCCGCACCCGACGATCCTGGCCGCGGCAGCGCTGCTGGGCGTCGACGAGGTGTGGTCGGTGGGCGGCGCGCAGGCCGTCGCGCTACTCGCCTACGGGGGCGCCGACACGGATGGCGGCGAACTCGCGCCGGTCGACATGATCACCGGACCCGGCAACATCTATGTCACGGCCGCCAAGCGCATCTGCCGTTCGCAGGTGGGCATCGACGCCGAAGCCGGCCCGACCGAGATCGCGATCCTGGCCGATCACACCGCCGACCCCGCCCACGTGGCCGCCGACCTGATCAGCCAGGCAGAGCACGATGAGATGGCCGCCAGCGTGCTGGTCACCCCCAGCACCGAGCTCGCCGACGCGACCGATCGGGAGCTCGCCCGGCAGTTGGAGACCACGGTGCACCGCCAGCGGGTCACCACCGCGCTGAGCGGCGATCAGTCGGCGACGGTGCTCGTCGACGACATCGACGCCGGGGTGCGCGTCGTCAACGCCTACGCCGCCGAGCACCTCGAGATCCAGACCGCCGACGCCTCCGACGTGGCAGGCCGAATCCGTTCGGCCGGTGCGATTTTCGTGGGCCCGTGGGCGCCGGTGAGTCTCGGGGACTACTGCGCCGGGTCGAACCATGTGCTGCCCACCGCGGGATGCGCCCGGCACTCCAGCGGATTGTCGGTGCAGACCTTCCTGCGCGGCATCCACGTCGTCGACTACACCGAGGCGGCGCTCAAAGACGTGGCGGGCCACGTGATCACGTTGGCGCAGGCCGAGAATCTGCCCAGCCACGGGGAAGCGGTGCGCCGGAGGTTCGAGTCGTGAGCGTTCCCGGTGCCGCGGCCACGCTCGACGAGCTGCCGCTACGAGACGATCTGCGCGGTAAATCCCCCTACGGCGCACCACAGTTGAACGTGCCGGTGCGGCTGAACACCAACGAGAACCCGCACCCGCCCACCGCGGCGTTGATCGACGACGTCACCGCCTCGGTGCGGTCGGCAGCGGCAGAGTTGCACCGCTATCCCGACCGCGACGCGGTCGCGTTGCGCACCGATCTGGCGGCCTATCTCGGTGCCGCGACCGGGGTGACGGTGGGCGTGGACAATGTCTGGGCGGCCAACGGATCCAACGAGATCCTGCAGCAGCTGCTGCAGGCGTTCGGTGGTCCAGGCCGCAGCGCGATCGGGTTCGTGCCGTCCTACTCGATGCACCCCATCATCTCCGACGGGACGCAGACCCGGTGGCTGGTGGCCAACCGCGCCGGCGACTTCAGCCTGGATGCGGCGGTGGCCGCCACCGCCATCAAGGAGCACACCCCCGACATCGTGTTCGTCGCCAGCCCAAACAACCCGTCGGGGCAGAGCGCGACACCCGACGAGCTGCGTGCGCTGCTGGACGCGATGGACCGCGGGGTGATGATCGTCGACGAGGCCTACGGCGAGTTCTCCTCGCAGCCCAGCGCGATCGGGTTGATCGAGCAGTTCCCGACACGGTTGATCGTGACGCGGACCATGAGCAAGGCGTTCGCGTTCGCCGGTGGCCGACTGGGCTATCTGATCGCAGCACCCGCCGTGATCGAGGCGATGCTGCTGGTGCGCCTGCCCTATCACCTGTCCGCGCTCACCCAAGCCGCCGCCCGAGCCGCGCTGCGCCATGCCGACGACACGCTCGGCAGCGTCGCCACGCTGATCGAGGAACGGGAGCGGGTGGCGAAAGCGCTCACCGGCATGGGTTTTCGAGTCATTCCCAGTGACGCCAACTTCGTGCTGTTCGGCGAGTTCGCCGATGCGCCCGGCACGTGGCAGCGTTACCTGGACGCCGGCGTGCTGATCCGCGACGTCGGCATCCCCGGATATCTGCGCACCACCATCGGCCTGGCCGACGAGAACGACGCGCTGCTGGCTGCCAGCGCCCGGATAGGAGCATCGTGAACGAGCCGGTACGTCCCGAACGCCGCGCAAGGGTCGAACGCAAGACGAAGGAATCCGACATCGTCGTCGACCTGGATCTCGACGGAACCGGGCAGGTCAGCGTCGACACCGGCGTGCCGTTCTTCGACCACATGCTGACCTCGTTGGGCAGCCACGCGAGCTTCGATCTGACGATCAAGGCCACCGGCGACATCGAGATCGAGGGCCACCACACCATCGAGGACACCGCGATCGTGCTCGGCCAGGCCCTCGGCCAGGCTCTCGGCGAGAAGAAGGGCATCCGCCGCTTCGGCGACGCCTTCATCCCGATGGACGAGACGCTGGCCCACGCCGCGGTCGACGTGTCGGGCCGGCCCTACTTCGTGCACACCGGCGAGCCCGACTATCTGGTCGAATTCACCATCGCCGGCTCGCAGGCGCCCTATCACACCGTGGTCAACCGGCATGTTTTCGAATCGCTGGCCTTCAACGCCCGCATCGCCCTGCACGTGCGCACGCTCTACGGCCGCGACCCGCACCACATCACCGAGGCCCAGTACAAGGCCGTCGCCCGCGCGCTGCGCCAGGCCGTGGAGTACGACCCCCGGGTGACCGGCGTCCCGTCCACCAAAGGCACGCTGTGACACGCAAACTCGTCGTGCTGGACTACGGTTCGGGCAACCTGCGCTCGGCGCAGCGCGCGCTGGAACGCGTCGGCGCGCACGTCGAGGTGACCGCCGATCCGCACGCCGCGATGGAGGCTGACGGGCTGGTCGTGCCGGGGGTGGGCGCCTTCGAGTCCTGTATGACGGGCCTGCGCAAGATCGGCGGCGAGAAGATCATCGCCGACCGGCTCGCGGCCGACCGTCCGGTCCTCGGCGTCTGCGTGGGAATGCAGATCCTGTTCAGTCGCGGGGTGGAGTTCGGGGTGGAGACCACCGGTTGCGGGCAGTGGCCCGGCGCGGTGATCCGGCTGGACGCGCCGGTGATTCCGCACATGGGATGGAACGTGGTGGACGCCCCGGCCGGCAGCGTGCTGTTCCGGGGTCTGGACGCCGACACCCGGTTCTACTTCGTGCACTCCTATGCCGCACAGCAGTGGGAGGGCGATCCGTCGGCGCTTTTGACATGGGCCACCCACCACGTACCGTTCCTGGCCGCGGTGGAGACGGGTGCGTTGTCGGCCACCCAGTTCCATCCCGAGAAGAGCGGGGACGCCGGCGCCGAATTGCTGTCCAACTGGATCGGGGCGCTAAGTTGAGCCCCGTGAATGCGACCTCTCCCTCGCTCATCCTGCTGCCCGCCGTCGACGTCGTCGAAGGCCGCGCGGTGCGCCTGGTGCAGGGCCAAGCGGGCAGCGAGACCGAGTACGGCTCGGCGCTCGACGCCGCGATGACCTGGCAGCGCGACGGCGCCGAGTGGATCCACCTGGTCGATCTGGACGCGGCTTTCGGCCGCGGCTCCAACCGGGAACTGCTCGCCGAGGTGGTCGGCAAGCTCGACGTGGCAGTCGAACTCTCGGGCGGTATCCGTGACGACGACTCTCTGACCGCGGCCCTGGCCACCGGATGTGCGCGGGTGAACCTGGGCACCGCGGCGCTGGAGAACCCTCAGTGGTGTGCCGAGGTCGTCGCCGAACACGGCGACAAGGTGGCCGTCGGCCTCGACGTCAAGATCTCCGGCGACGATTACCGGCTGCGCGGCCGCGGCTGGGAGACCGACGGCGGTGACCTGTGGACGGTCCTCGAACGCCTTGATTCCGAAGGCTGTTCGCGCTTCGTGGTCACCGACGTCACCAAGGACGGCACGCTCAATGGCCCGAACCTCGATCTGCTGGCCGCGGTGTGCGAACGCACGGATGCTCCGGTCATCGCCTCCGGCGGGGTGTCGAGCCTCGACGATCTGCGCGCGATCGCGACCCTGACCGATCGGGGAGTCGAGGGCGCGATCGTCGGGAAGGCGCTCTACGCGGAGCGTTTCACGCTGCCCGAGGCACTGGCCGCGGTTCGCTCGTGACCGTGGAGCCGCAGCAACTGCGCGACCTGCTCGCCACCGCCGCCGGTGTACTCGACTCGGCCTCGGCGCAGTTCGTCGCCGGCCATCGCGCCGATTCTGCGGTGGAGAAGAAGGGCAACGACTTCGCCACCGAGGTCGATCTCGCGATCGAACGTCGGGTGGTGGCGGAACTGACCAGGCTGACCGGCATCGGTGTGCACGGCGAGGAATTCGGCGGGGAGTCGTTGGACGCCGAGTTGGTGTGGGTTCTCGATCCCATCGACGGCACCTTCAACTACGCCGCGGGGTCACCGATGGCCGCGATGCTGCTCGCTCTGCTGGCCGACGGGGTACCCGTGCTGGGTTTGACGTGGCTGCCGTTCGTCGGGCAGCGCTACACCGCGATGACCGGTGAACCGGTGCTGTGCAACGGCGACGCTCTGCCCTGGTTGGGGCCGGGCGCCCTGTCGGATTCGGTCGTGGGCATCGGCACCTTCAACATCGACTCGCGCGGGCGCTATCCGGGCCGGTACCGGGCCGAGGTCCTTGCCAACTTGAGCCGGAAATGCTCGCGGGTGCGGATGCACGGGTCGACCGGTATCGACATGGCGTTCGTCGCGGCCGGGATTCTCGGCGCCGCGATCAGCTTCGGGCACCACATCTGGGATCACGCCGCCGGGGTGGCGTTGGTGCGCGCCGCGGGCGGTGTGGTCACCGATCTGGCCGGCCAACCGTGGACCGCATCGTCGCCGTCGGCGTTGGCCGCGGCCCCGGGGGTGCATGAGGAGATGCTCGACATCGTCCGCGCCGCAGGCGTTCCGGAGGATTACCTGTGAGAACCAGCAGCGACGTCGCCACCCGCGTCATCCCGTGCCTCGACGTCGATGACGGCCGGGTGGTCAAGGGCGTCAACTTCGAAAACCTGCGTGACGCCGGTGATCCGGTCGAGTTGGCCGCGGTGTACGACGCCGAGGGCGCCGACGAGCTCACGTTTCTGGATGTGACTGCCTCGTCGTCGGGCCGGGCCACGATGCTCGAGGTGGTGCGCCGGACCGCCGAGCAGGTGTTCATCCCGCTGACGGTCGGCGGGGGTGTGCGCTCTGTGGCCGACGTGGACGTGTTGCTGCGCGCCGGCGCGGACAAGGTGTCGGTGAACACCGCCGCGATCGCCCGACCGGAGCTGCTGTCGGAACTGTCCCGGCAGTTCGGTTCGCAGTGCATCGTGCTGTCGGTCGACGCCAGGACCGTTCCGGCGGACGGCGAGCCCACACCGTCGGGCTGGGAGGTCACCACGCACGGTGGCCGGCGCGGCACCGGGATCGACGCCGTCGACTGGGCCGCCCGCGGAGCCGAGCTCGGTGTCGGGGAGATCCTGTTGAACTCGATGGACGCGGACGGCACCAAGGCCGGGTTCGATCTGGCGATGCTGCGGGCGGTGCGGGGTGCGGTGACCGTGCCGGTGATCGCCAGCGGCGGCGCGGGTCGCGTCGAGCACTTCGCGCCTGCGGTGCAGGCCGGAGCCGACGCTGTGCTAGCGGCCAGCGTGTTCCACTTCCGCGAATTGAGCATCGGTGAGGTGAAGGCAGCGATGAAGGCCGAAGGAATCACGGTGCGATGAGCGCTTGCGCGAAGAGAAGAAAACAGCGATGAGCGCTTGCGCGAAGAGCCCGAGGGTCCCGATGAAGAGCCGAGGGTCCCGATGAGCGGGCTGGATCCCGCGATCGCGCAGCGGCTCAAGCGTGACGCCAACGGACTGTTCAGCGCTGTGGTGCAGGAGCGGGGGTCCGGCGTGGTGCTGATGGTCGCCTGGATGGACGACGACGCGCTCGCCCGCACACTCGCCACCCGGGAGGCCACGTACTTCTCCCGGTCCCGCAACGAGCAGTGGATCAAGGGCGCCACCTCAGGGCACACCCAGTACGTGCATTCGGTGCGGCTGGACTGCGATGGTGACACGGTGCTGCTCGAGGTCGACCAGGTCGGCGGGGCGTGCCACACCGGCGACCACAGCTGCTTCGACGCCGATCAGCTGCTCGGCCCGGCGCAGTCCTAAGTCGACTGGCGCTGCCGCAGCACTTCGAGGGCTTTGTCGGCGTGGGTGTCCATGCTGAACTCGCTGGCGATCACGGCGAGGACGGTGCGGTCGGTGTCGATGACGAACGTGGTGCGCTTGACCGGCAGGAACTTGCCCAGCAGGCCGCGCTTGACCCCGAATTGGGTGGCCACGGCGCCGTCGGTGTCCGACAGCAGCGGGTAGTCGAAATTCTGCTGGTCGGCGAACTTGGCCTGCTTGTCCACCGCATCGGCACTGATGCCCACCCGGCTGGCGCCGACAGCGGCGAACTCGCCGGCCAGGTCGCGGAAATGGCAGGCCTCCTTGGTGCATCCCGGCGTCATCGCCGCCGGGTAGAAGAACAGCACGACCGGACCGTCGGCCAGCAGGCCGGTCAGCGTCCGCGTCGTCCCGGTCTGGTCTGGTAGTTCGAAGTCGGCCACCCGATCACCACGATTCACGATCTTCACGGTACGTCTGGGACAATCCCGGTGTGCAGACGACCGCCAACCTGCCCTCCGTCTCTTCGCGCGAGCGTTCATCGCATACCGCGACGACGTCGCGGGAGGACTTCCGGGCGCTGGCCGCCGAGCACCGCGTGGTGCCGGTGACGCGAAAGGTGCTCGCCGACAGCGAGACGCCGCTCTCGGCGTACCGCAAGCTGGCCGCGAACCGTCCCGGAACGTTCCTGCTGGAGTCCGCGGAGAACGGCCGGTCCTGGTCGCGCTGGTCGTTCATCGGCGCTGGTGCCCCGTCCGCGCTGACCGTGCGTGACGGTGCGGCGGTGTGGCTGGGCACGATCCCGCAGGATGCGCCGTCCGGTGGTGACCCGCTGCAGGCGCTGCGCGCCACGCTGGCGCTGTTGGAGACCGCCGCGCTGCCCGGCCTGCCGCCGCTGTCGTCGGGCCTGGTCGGCTATTTCGCCTACGACATGGTCCGCCGCCTTGAACGCCTGCCCGAACTCACCGTCGACGACCTCGGCCTGCCGGACATGGTGCTGCTGCTGGCCACCGACATCGCCGCGGTCGACCACCACGAAGGCACCATCACGCTGATCGCCAACGCGGTGAACTGGAACGGCACCGACGAGCGCGTCGACTGGGCGTATGACGACGCCGTCGCCCGCCTGGATGTGATGACCGCGGCGTTGGCCGAGCCGCTGAAGTCCACAGTGGCCACGTTCGGCCGGCCGGCACCCGCGCACCGCGCCCAGCGCACCGTCGAGGAGTACACCGCGATCGTCGACAAGCTGGTCGGCGACATCGAGGCCGGGGAAGCGTTCCAGGTGGTCCCGTCCCAGCGGTTCGAGATGGACACCGACGCCGATCCGCTTGACGTCTACCGGATGCTGCGGGTCTCCAATCCCAGCCCGTACATGTACCTGCTGAACGTCCCCGACGCCGACGGTGGTCTGGACTTCTCGATCGTCGGCTCCAGCCCGGAGGCGCTGGTGACGGTCAAGGACGGTCGGGCGACGACCCATCCGATCGCCGGGACCCGTTGGCGCGGAGACACCGAGGAGGAGGATCTGCTTCTCGAGAAGGAGCTCCTCGCCGACGAGAAAGAACGCGCCGAGCACCTGATGCTCGTCGACCTGGGTCGCAACGATCTGGGTCGGGTCTGTCGCCCCGGCACCGTGCGGGTCGAGGACTACAGCCACATCGAGCGCTACAGCCACGTGATGCATCTGGTGTCGACGGTGACCGGCATGCTCGCCGACGGGAAGACCGCGCTGGACGCCGTTACGGCGTGTTTCCCGGCGGGCACACTGTCGGGGGCGCCCAAGGTGCGGGCGATGGAACTCATCGAAGAGGTCGAGAAGACGCGACGGGGCCTTTACGGCGGGGTGCTGGGCTATCTGGATTTCGCCGGCAACGCCGATTTCGCCATCGCGATCCGCACGGCGTTGATGCGTCGCGGCACCGCCTACGTGCAGGCCGGCGGCGGTGTCGTCGCTGACTCCAACGGGCCCTACGAGTACAACGAGGCGGCCAACAAAGCCAAAGCGGTGCTCAGCGCGATCGCAGCAGCAGAGACGTTGGGTGAACCGTGATCAGAGTCGGTCAGCTGGCATTGGTGGTGGCCGCGGGCGCCCTGTGGGGCGCCTCGCGCATGACCTGGGTGCAGATCACCACGTTCGACGGGTTGGGACATCCCCAGACTGCCGCGCTGAACGGTGCGACGTGGTCGACCGCCCTGATCCCGCTGTCACTGGTGGTGCTGGCCGCCGCCGGCGCCGCGCTGGCGGTGCGCGGTTGGCCGCTGCGGGTGCTGGCTTTGCTGGTCGCTGTAGCCAGCGCCGCGATGGCCTATCTGGCGATCAGCCTGTGGGTGGTCGAGGACGTCGCGGTCCGCGCCGCGCGGCTGGCTGAGGTGCCGATCGCCGAGCTGCTCGGCACCGAGCGCCACTTCGCTGGGGCGTCGTTGGCATCGGCAGCCGCGTTGCTCTCGCTGCTGGGTGCGGTGCTGCTGATGCGCTCGGCGGCGAAGGGTCGCGCGGAGACCGCGCGGTACCGGCGCGGTCCGGCTGTCGCTGCTGATCAACCGTCCGACGCGATGTCGGAACGGATGATGTGGGACGCGCTCGACGAGGGCGCCGATCCCACCGCAGACCGAGTCAATCCCGACAGCAAGGGGCGGTGACGGACGATGCCGCAGTGGCGGCTACCCTTCGTTAAGAATCGAAGGCCCGGCAGGGGAAGGGAAGCGACACCTATGGGTTCGGCGACCGTGCTCGACTCCATTCTCGAGGGGGTCCGTGCCGACGTTGCCGCTCGCGAGGCCGAGGTCAGTCTGGCCGAGGTCAAAGAGCGGGCCCAGCGCGCACCCGCACCGCTGGATGTGATGGCCGCGTTACGTGCGCCCGGCATCGCCGTGATCGCGGAGGTCAAGCGGGCCAGCCCGTCTCGGGGTGCGCTCGCCTCGATCGACGACCCGGCCGCACTGGCCCGCGCCTATCAGGACGGCGGGGCGCGCGTCATCAGCGTGCTGACCGAGCAGCGCCGGTTCCACGGCTCGCTCGACGACCTGGACACCGTGCGGGCATCGGTCTCGATTCCGGTGCTGCGCAAAGACTTCATCGTCCGGCCGTACCAGATCCACGAGGCCCGCGCCCATGGCGCCGACATGCTGCTGCTGATCGTCGCGGCGCTCGAGCAGTCGGTGCTGACCTCGCTGCTGGAGCGCACCGAGTCGTTGGGCATGACCGCCCTGGTGGAGGTCCACACCGAGGAGGAGGCCGACCGGGCGCTGCAGGCCGGCGCCTCGGTCATCGGGGTCAACGCGCGTGATCTGAAGACCTTGGAGGTTGACCGGGACTGTTTCGCCCGGATCGCGCCGGGGCTGCCCAGCAACGTGATCCGAATCGCCGAGTCCGGGGTCCGCGGCACCGCCGACCTGCTGGCCTACGCCGGCGCCGGCGCCGATGCCGTCCTCGTCGGGGAAGGCCTGGTCACCAGCGGGGATCCGCGTAGCGCCGTGGCTGATCTCGTCACCGCCGGAACCCATCCGTCGTGCCCGAAACCCGCGCGTTAAGTGGCTGACGTCGCGAACCCCGATCTGCCGCGCGCAAGCGCCGCGGTCGCCGAACCCACCTCCCACGATCCCGATACGCGGGGACATTTCGGCGCCTACGGAGGACGACTCGTCCCCGAAGCGCTGATGGCCGTCATCGAAGAGGTCACCGCCGCCTACGAGAAGGCCCGCGGTGACCAGGTTTACCTCGATGAACTGGATCGGCTCCAGCGGCATTACAGCGGTCGCCCGTCGCCCCTGTACGAGGCGGAGCGGCTCAGTGAGCACGCCGGGGGAGCACGGATCTTCCTGAAGCGAGAAGATCTCAACCACACCGGATCTCACAAGATCAACAACGTGTTGGGCCAGGCGCTGCTGGCGCGCCAGATGGGCAAGACCCGGGTCATCGCCGAAACCGGCGCCGGCCAGCACGGGGTGGCCACAGCGACGGCGTGTGCGCTGCTCGGTCTGGAATGCGTCATCTACATGGGTGCGGTGGACACCGCCCGTCAGGCCCTCAACGTGGCCCGGATGAGGCTGCTGGGCGCCAGCGTGGTGGCGGTGGAGTCGGGTTCGAAGACGTTGAAGGACGCCATCAACGAGACGTTCCGCGACTGGGTCACCAACGCCGACAACACCTACTACTGCTTCGGCACTGCCGCCGGACCGCACCCGTTTCCGATGATGGTGCGGGACTTCCAGCGCGTGATCGGCCTCGAGGCTCGCGCGCAGATGCTCGACCAGGTCGGTCGGCTGCCCGAGGCGGTCACTGCCTGCGTGGGCGGCGGGTCGAACGCCATCGGCATTTTCCACGCCTTCATCGACGATCCCGGCGTGCGGTTGGTCGGTTACGAGGCGGCCGGTGACGGGGTGGAGACGGGCCGGCACGCGGCCACCTTCACCGGCGGGTCGCCGGGCGCGTTCCAGGGATCGTTCTCTTATCTGCTGCAGGACGAGGACGGCCAGACGATCGAATCGCATTCGATCTCGGCGGGTCTGGACTATCCGGGCGTCGGACCTGAGCACGCTCTGCTGAAGGACATCGGGCGGGCCCAGTACGAGCCGATCACCGACACCGAGGCGATGGACGCGCTGTCGCTGCTCAGCCGCACCGAGGGCATCATCCCGGCCATCGAATCGGCCCACGCGGTGGCCGGGGCGCTGAAGCTCGGGCAGGAGATGGGCACCGGATCGCTGATCCTGGTGAATCTGTCGGGCCGCGGCGACAAGGACGTCGAGACGGCCGCCAAGTGGTTCGGCCTGCTGGAGGATGGCACGAAATGAGTCGGCTGGCCGGGTTGTTCGACTCCTGCCGCGACGAGGGCCGATCCGCGTTGATCGGCTACCTGCCCACGGGTTTTCCCGACGTGCAGACCTCCATCGCGGCGATGACCGCGTTGGTCGAGTCGGGCTGTGACGTCATCGAGGTCGGAATCGCCTACTCCGACCCCGGGATGGACGGCCCGGTCATCGCCGCGGCCACCGAGGTCGCGTTGCGCGGCGGGGTTCGAGTCCGCGACGCGTTGACTGCGGTCGAGGCGATCAGCAACGCCGGGGGGCGGGCGGTGGTGATGACCTACTGGAACCCCGTGCTGCGCAAGGGCGTCGACACCTTCGCGCGTGACCTGGCCTCGGCCGGTGGTCTCGGCATGATCACCCCGGACCTGATTCCCGAAGAAGCCGACGACTGGCAGGCCGCATCTGAGGCGCACGACCTCGACCGCATCTTCTTGGTGGCGCCGTCGTCGACACCGGAGCGGCTCGCCGAAACTGTGCAGGCCTCGCGCGGGTTCGTCTACGCGGCGTCGACGATGGGTGTCACCGGTGCCCGCGACGCGGTGTCGAACATGGCCCCCGAGTTGGTTCGCCGGGTCAAAGAAGTCGCCGACATCCCTGTCGGTGTGGGATTGGGTGTGCGGTCGGGCGCACAAGCTGCCGAGATCGGTGCCTACGCCGACGGCGTCATCGTCGGTTCAGCGCTGGTGTCGGCGCTCAAAGACGGCATCCCGGCGATGCGGTCGTTGACCGAGGAACTCGCCGAAGGTGTGCGGCAGAGGGTCACTGCGTGACGACGACCGTCCTCGCCTACATCCCGAGTCCTGCGCAAGGTGTCTGGCAGCTCGGTCCGGTACCCCTGCGCGCCTACGCGCTGTTCATCATCGCGGGCATCATCGCCGCCCTGCTGATCGGTGACCGACGCTGGGTCGCCAGGGGCGGCGAGCCGGGCGTCATCTACGACGTCGTCCTGTGGGCCGTGCCGTTCGGCCTCATCGGCGGTCGGCTCTACCACGTCATCACCGACTGGCCGAAGTACTTCGGCGAGGGCGGCGCCGGTCTGGTCGGGGCACTGCGCATCTGGGACGGCGGCCTGGGCATCTGGGGTGCGGTCGCGCTCGGCGGCGTCGGTGCGTGGATTGCATGCCGCCGCCTGGGCATTCCGTTGCCGGCATTCGGCGACGCCATCGCGCCGGGAATCATTCTCGCGCAGGCGATCGGCCGACTGGGGAACTACTTCAACCAGGAGCTCTACGGCCGCGAGACCACGCTGCCGTGGGGCTTGGAAATCTACGAGCGACGCAACGCTGCCGGTGCGCTGGACAACCTGAACGGGGTGTCGACGGGCGAGCTCGTCACGATCGTGCACCCCACGTTCCTCTACGAGTTGTTGTGGAACCTGCTGATTTTCGCGGCGCTCATCCTCATCGACCGGCGGTGGCGCATCGGCCACGGCAGGCTCTTCGCGATGTATGTCGCCGGCTACTGCCTCGGCCGGTTCTGGATCGAGCTGATGCGCGCTGACGAAGCGCAACTGCTGGCCGGCATCCGCGTCAACTCGTTCACCTCGACGTTCGTATTCATCGGTGCCGTGGTGTACATCATGGCCGCGCCGAAGGGCCGGGAAGCTCCGGAAACGCTACGGGGAACCCACGACGGCGAAGCCGGCGTCGAGGACGTCGTCAAAGATGTGGCGGTCGCGTCCGGCGCCGGCGTCGTCGCAGCCGCCAAGGCAGCCGACGCTGACGAGCGCGCTGAGGATCACGTCGAGGAGGTGCCGGCCGCGGACCAAGGTGGGGGAGCACCTTCGCCTGGTGACGCCTCCGAAGGGGCTGAAGTCGAGGACGATGCGTACGTAGACCCGGATGCCGAATTGGGCGCGCAGCTCGCCCACGCTGCCGAGGCGATGCAGGCTGAACTGGACCGACGCGCCGAGGAGCTCGGCAGCGTCGAATCCGGTGGCGTCGCTGCCGCAGACGAGGTGGCGCCGCAGGTCGCTGACGCCGCTGATGTCGAGGCCGATGCGAGACCTGCCCCCGATGGTGAGCCCAGCAGCCCGTTGCTCCAGTTCCCCCCATTCGATGCTGCCGCCGACGCGGAGCTCGGCGCTCAACTCGCCCACGCTGCCGAAGCGATGGCCGTTGAGTCCACTGGCCGGGAAGAGACTGCGCCCACCGAACCCGAAGCCGGCTTGGGGTCGGTCGAGGGTGACGAGGTCGGTGCGGCTGCTGGTGAGGCGTCGGAGGTTCACGAGGCTGCGGTTGAGGGTGAGGCTGAGGCTGGTGAGCTGGCTGAGGAGGTAGCCGCGGAGTCTGATGCGGGTGATGCCGGGCAGTTAGCTGAGGCTGCGGAGTCGGTGGCTGGCGATGTCGAGCCTGAGGCTGGTTTGGGGTCGGTTGAGGGTGATGAGGTGGCCGCGGCTGCTGGTGAGGCGTCGGAGGTTCACGAGGCTGCGGTTGAGGGTGAGGCGGAGGCTGGTGAGCTGGCTGAGGAGGTAGCCGCGGAGTCGGATGCTGGTGATGCCGAGCAGTTGGCTGAGGCTGCGGAGTCGGTGACTGGCGATGTCGAGCCTGAGGCTGGTTTGGGGTCGGTTGAGGGTGATGAGGTCGGCGCGGCTGCTGGTGAGGCGTCGGGGGTTCACGAGGCTGCGGTTGAGGGTGAGGCGGAGGCTGGTGGGCTGGCTGCGGAGGTAGCCGCGGAGTCGGATGCTGGTGATGCCGCGCAGTCTGCTGGCCAGGAAGAGACTGCACCCACCGAGCCTGAGGCTGGTTTGGGATCGGTTGAGGGTGATGAGGTGGCCGCGGCTGCTGGTGAGGCGTCGGAGGTTCATGAGGCTGCGGTCGAGGGTGAGGCCGAGGCTGGTGAGCTGGCTGAGGAGGTCGCCGAAGAGTCCGATGCCGGTGATGCCGAGGAGTCCGTGACTGGCGGTGAGCCTGAGACTGGTCTGGGGTCGGTCGAGGGAGACGAGGTCGCGGCGGCCGCTGACGACGCCTCCGACGCGCACGACGTGGCCGCCGCAGGAAAGGCCGAGGCTGGCCAGCTCGCTGAAGAGTCGGGCTCCGCCTCGAATAGACCTTCAGTCGGTGTTCCCAGTCAACCCGGTGGCCGGGTTCGCCAGTGGCTTCGGAGACGGCGCAACCGCTGACTGGCAGTCAGCATGGTCTGACTGCGTTCAACTCTTTGCATCTAACGATGCGTCGGGCGACCTGAGGCCTCGAACTTCTTGCGCAGACCGCGACTATTCACCCGTGATGAACAGGCAGCTGCCGCACTGAAACGGTCTCCCGCGACATCGCGCTGACTTGTCGGTGCCGGATGGCATCATCGAACACATGTTCGATTCCGGTGCGGCGGGGTGCATCGAGGCGATGGCCTCGGCGGTGCGGGCGGAGTCGGCGGCGATCGCGGCGCGGTTGAAGGCGGTGGCCCGGTTGTATGCCCAGCGCTGCCGCGACTACGAAGGCCGCCAGCACTGGGCCGGCGAC
>CAXEZH010000034.1:0-12836 GCA_964000695.1 uncultured Mycolicibacterium sp.
ACATGCAGCGCCCGTCCTTCACGAGAGGTGATGTGGGCAGTAATCCGGTGGGTCTGATGCAGCGGCACCGGCCGCAAATATTCGACCGTCAGGGTGCGGGTGACCGCTGGGGTGCCGGCGATCCACAACGTGAAGCCCAGGACGTCATCACATGCCGCGGCCACTGCCCCGCCATGGGCCAGGCCCGGGGCCCCGATATGGCGCTCATCGAACGTCACATCGGTGTACACCGCGTCGCCGCTGCGGTGCACCACTAGCCGCAGTCCGTGAGGGTTGTCCGGGCCGCAACCCATGCAGGTCGTGGTGTGCGAGGGCAGCCGCTCCGGCGGCAACACGCTTTTGGGCACCATCACCCTCCAATACGATCGGTTTCGCTGCGCTACCGTTAGTACCACACTGCTAGACTGCCGTGACAGCATCGCGTGAAGATCGACCGCCGAGGTGAACGAGTGAGCGACAGTCAGGCAGTGCCCGTCCCTGACGACGACGTGGACCCTCGGCTCATCCGGTCACGCACCCGGCTGCTGGATGCTGCGGCAACGCTACTGAGCACCGGTGGGGTGGAAGCGGTCACTATCGATGCCGTCACCAAAGCATCCAAAGTGGCCCGAACCACGCTGTACCGCCACTTCCACAGTTCGTCGCATTTACTGGCAGCCACGTTCGAACGCCTACTTCCACAAGTGACCACTCCGGCACCGACCAGCGGACCCCTCCGTGAGCAGCTGATCGAATTGCTCAGCCGCCAAGCCGCCCTTTTCAACGACGCACCGCTGCATGTCACGACACTCGCGTGGCTCTCATTGGGGCCCACCGGCTCCAATGCCCAAGCGGAAGACCGCCACACATCCGGGGCGCTACGGACCCGAGTTGTCGATCAATATCGTCAACCATTTGACGCCGTACTCACCAGCCCAAAAGCTCAAGCCGAACTCAACGACTTCGACCAGGAACTGGCGCTTTGCCAACTCGTCGGACCACTCGCCTTCGCCCGAATGACCGGGCTTCGCACTATCACTCACAATGACTGCGCGAACATCGTCGATGACTTTCTCGCCGCCCACCGCAACACCGACAGCGACGCCATAAAATCGAACATCGCCACCAAGAAGACGGGCCGCCCGGCGCGCTCAGCTCGCTAGGCACAACGAAATCACAATGTCGAGCCGGCTGGTCTTCGGGCCCTTTTCGCCTCTCGCAAATCGCGTCGGTGATGGCATCGAAGGACCATTCGTCGCCATCATCGGCGAGGCCGTACGCTGGTTTCCGTTCCACAGCGAGGTGCGGAGACTCGCAGCAGGGTAGTGAGCTACCCGAAGTGCAGGTCACCCGCGGTTCGGCGTCTCAGACGCTTGAGGGCGCGCAACTGCTTGAACCCGTTTCTCGATTGCTTGACTTGTGGCGAGGAGGATTGACAAAGAACAACTTTGACGAGAGCAGGCGAATCGTGGCCTCGGCGGCATGGAGTGGTTACGACATCGCTGTTGCGAGTTAGCTCCGCCTTCGATGCGGCATTGATCTGCCGCGTTCGGTGACGTAATCGGTCCAGTCGCGGGCGGCGAGTTTGGCCCAGGCGGCTGCGTTCTTGGTGGTGATCGCGAGCAGTTCGGCCAGCACGGGTGCGGGCATGTCGCTGGCGAGCTGGAAGAGGGCGGCTTTGCGATGTTCGTAGGGTTTCACCCCGACCGCGACGAGCTGGGTGCGGATGTTCTCGGTGGACAGGTGGGTGCCGGGAAGTCGGCCGGGGAACAGCCAGCCCGTATGGGATGGGGTGTAGCGGCTTTCGCATTGCTGCTCCAGATGCTCGCGGATGAGGTCGTCGAGTAGGGGAGGCATTTGGATGGGGATGGCGGCGAAGACGACATGCACGGCGTGATCGTCGGAGATCGAGATTTGGCTTGATCGCAGGGCGACGATGCGCGAAAGAGGTTGGGCGAACAACAATGTGAGCAGTCCCGCGATGCGGGTTTTGCGGCGGATTGTGTCGTCGTGCAGCAGCCGCCCGACGGCGGCCCACCGCTGGGAATCCGAGACGGTTACCGAGGGAGGTGACCGTGGCGGATCGGTGACCCTCAGTGTGGTGTTGATGCGGGATTGGCGTAGCCAGACGAGGAAGGCGTACTCGGCAGTGAGCGGCCTCCGGTGGAGCGCCTGGTAGCGCTCCAGCATCTCCTGTGTCGCTGTCGCCGGAGTGGCGTCGTGGGTGTGCAGAAACGCCATGAACTGAATCGCCACGCGGACGCGACGACGGCAGGCATCGGTCATCGATCTCGTCAGCCGGTTCTCGTGGGAGGCCTTGCGCATCTGGCGCAGTACATGCCAATGCGCGAATCGGCGAACGATGGCGGCGTCTTCGGCCGGAAGCTCGGCTACAACGTCCTCGATCCAGGGCAGCATCCGTTCGACGCGGATGTCGATCGGGCCCAGAACGCCGACCGCGACCAGGAGGCTGCGCAAGTAATCGTGGGCTCGGTCCGAGGGAAGATCGCTGAAGGTGTCGTGGCTGATTTCACGCGTTCCGCAGGCCATGTCGCGAAGGAGCTGCGGGCCGGTACCGGGCTTCTTTCGCAGCCACCAGAGCACCGTCTGTGGGCGGTCGGCGTTGATCAGTTCGTCGAACACGGGCCGTAGTCGGTGATGAATCGTGCCGCTGATCGGGTCGGTGAGCAGCTCGGTGAGGCGCTCGCGTAGGAAGCAGCGGGCGCATCGGTAGAACCCGTAGGGGTGTTCTTCGCGGCCGCATTCGCTGCAGGTGAAGATCGATGCGACACCGGCGCAGGAGGCGCACACGATGGCATCGTCGAGCTGCCACGCCAGTGGCCGCACGGTCTCACACCGCGGGCATTTCTCGGGGTGATAGTGCCGTCTGCGACGGCATGCGACACAGATGCGACGCCCGTGCGTCAGTGGGGTTAGCCGGATGGTGCTTGCACACTCCCAGCAGGCCCGCTGAGTCACTGGTTGTCGTGGGGGCGGCGGATGGTGGCGCGGATGGGTCGCAGGTCGCCGATGCCGGGTCCGCTGTCGTTGACCGCGGGCGCCTCACGGACTTGTTCGGCGACGAGCTCGAGCAGGTCGTTGGGCGTGCACGACAAGATGTCGCAGAGGGCGGCGAGCAGGTCGAGATTGATGCGCTGCGGGGGCTTGGTCGCGATCCGGTGCACCATCTGTCGGGAGATCTCCACGCCACGCTCGTGCAGCGGTGCGACAAGGTCGGTGGTGGCGAACATTCCGTTCTGGGCCATCAGCTGACGCAGGTTCCACCGCAGCACGGTCCTAGTGCTCATCTCCGCCTTCACCTGTCGTCGTGGATGATCCGTAGACGCGGCGCAGCGCCGCCTGCAGTGTTTTGGTCTTGAAGTCGTCGGACACCGAGGTATAGATCGCGGTGGTCGAGGCATACGAGTGCCCCACCTGTTCGGTGACGAACCGCTCCGGATAACCGAACTCGATCAGATGGGTGACATAGGAGTGCCGCAGGCAGTGCAAGGTGAGCTCGGCAGGCAGTCCCGCTTGCACCCGTGCGACGGCGAATCGCCTATCCATGGTCTTGGTCGCCACGCGCCGTCGACGCTCGGTCAGCCAGAGCTCTTGACGGTTCCCGGGGCTGAGGAGTGGGCGGCCGTGGTCGACCCATTGGCGCAGTCCGTCGATCACCCAGTCGAACTCCGGAACGGCGAGCACGGTGCGACGCCTGGGAGAGCTGCCGCGACGTGATTTGGCGTAGCGAACGTGGACGGCGCCGAACGTGCCCCAGGCCGGCATCCGCGAGTTCGGACGCAGGTCGGCGAGATCGAGATAGCACAGCTCGCGGCGGCGTAAACCGAAGGCGTAGGCCGTCTTGATCATCTGTGCGTCGCGCAGCGCCGCGAACGCGCCTTTGTTCCTGGACCGAGCGAGAACATCGACGCGATCATCGAGGAAATCGAACAATGTTTCCAGTTCGTCGTAGGTGAACGGGCGACGCGCGGGCTTGCCCTCGTAGTCGACCAGATGCGCGGCGGTGTTGTAGTCGTGACAGACCTGCGATGGGATCCGTCCGAACCTGTTCTCGCATTGCGCGATCCAACCGTAGCGGCTATCGAGTAGGTAGTCGCAGAACATCCGCAACGACATGTGATAGCCGCGAATGGTCGACGGTGCTTTGCGTTCCGGGCCCGACATCAAAGCGGCCGTGAAGTCTTCGACATCGCCGGCAGTCCAGTCCCACGGAGGCGCCCCGGCGAACTCTGCGAACCGCCGCACCAACGCCAGCCGCGGCTCGATCGTGGCCTCAGCAGCGAGTAGCCGAGACGCCTGTTGACGACCCCACCCAGACAGCATCGCTTCGAAGACTGCGCTGGCCTCGTCCAGGTGAACCACGCCCGAGGCAAGAACCAAGTGCGCCGACCCCGGAACGCTCACAAGAGAACCTCCATCTATCGTCAACTTAGAGTTGTCAATGACAACCGCAAGTTACCACACCTGCGAGCGAAATCCGTCTACCAGGAGGAACACGAAAGTGGTTCAATGAAGCGCATCCGGCGCTGGTCCCATGCGCCAGATATACGCGTCAACTTCAGGTTGATTCGCGACCTTCGAGCCCGGAGTGCAAGAGGTGTGTGGTCTGTGGTGGGGCGACGGAAGGGGGTCATGGGGCAGGGAGCTGAGTGGGCGGTGCTCGGTGGTGAGTGACGCGGGCTGTGGGCGCGGTGGAAGTGAGTGGCGGTAGACGGATGGGGTGCAGGCGACAAAATTGGTGAGAGGCGAATGTGGCTGCGGTGGTGGCCCGCTCGCCGGTGGACCTTCTACTGTCGGCGACCATGACAGCAGCAACGTCCAAGGTGGAAGCCCGGCGCCGGGCACGCGAAGCGACCCGACGCGCCAACGAGGAACGCGCCGCGCGGGATAAGGCGAACATCGATGACGCCGCGGACTTTCTAGTCGCGGTCGGCAAGGTCGCCGAAGTCGAAACGTGGAAGAAGGAGCGCCTGGCCCAGCTGCGCGCGCAGGTCGACGCAGAAGCGGCCAAGCGGGTGGCCGGCCATCGGGCCAAGGCCGGCGCGGCGGTCGCAAGTATGCAGGGCCGTGGTGAGACGCTGACGACCATCGCCGCACGGACCGACGTCGGAATCGGGATCGTCCGCACCATGGCACGGCATGCTCCGAAATCCGAGAAGCGGACTGCCGGGAATGGTTCGCATGCACTAGGTCTGGAGGCATTGTCCGACTCGACCGCCCAGGGGGTTGCCGCCAACGCTGGCCAGCCTCCGGCGGACGCAGCCTCGGCGTGACGCACTGCGGAACGGTGCAACGAGGCCGGTGGTGCACGACGATGCGGACAGCCAGGGTGCGGGGGTCGGCGGGTGCGTGGGCCGTCATGGAGGTGCGCCGTTACGCCGGTCGGGCCGCTGACGCACACGCCGGTCGCGCCCCTGGTGCTGCGAACCGGCCTGTGCGTCCGACTACACTAGGTCTGCCCAGCGCGGTGGGGAGCGCTCGACGTGGCAGGGGCTGCGCAGCGCTAACGGGAACACCCGGGAGCAGGGTTACAGCACCAGTGGAGCGGGCCGCGGTGGCCGCGCTGAATGTCAGTGCCGGCGAATAGGTTCAACGGCCACGAGAAGCGCGGGACAGCTGGTTGTTGATCAGCGTGTGCACGCGCACGCTGCCGAGATCACGCGCTTTCACAGCCATGTCGTCTGCGGCCCAACGGCTTCGGACTGCGACATCTGGACCGGCGCGATCGGCGCCGATGGCTACGGTCAGCTCTACCTGACCCGGGAGGGTTCAGGAGTGTGCGTTCGCCCGCACCGCTACGCGTTGGCGATCGTTTCCGGTGTGGTGGCCGCTGGGGTGCTCGGGCTCCACGAATGCGACAACCCGGTGTGCGTCAAGATCTCGGCGCGACAGAACCCATCAGCACGTCGTGTCCGCCCCGCAGGGCGACAACATGGAGCGCATGGCGCGGATTCGCCGTGGCGGCGGCCGATACGCGCCGCGGCGCTTCGACAGTCGCCGCATTCGACCGGAACGGTCGGTGGCGCTGCGTGAGGCGGTGCACCATGGTCGGGACGCGGCTGCGGTGTAGGCGGCGTTGCTCGGTGATCAGGCACGCTGTGGTGACATACGTCAGGGCCCCCTGGAGTCGGTGCGCGGGGGAACGGGTGCGGCGAGCTGGATGGTCTGGGCGCGCGGTGTCGCAGTGCCGAGCTGGAGGGGCTGAAGGGTGTGCGGCGGTGGTGTCGCGCGCGGGCGCTTAGCCGCGCTGCACGAGTACCGCGTCGCGTGACGTCGCACCGTGTTGGCGTCGAACCACACGGCAGCGAAGAATTCCGGCGGTGCGGCCCAGCAGATGCGGTGCTGCCCGATCGTTTCGCCGTGCCGTGGCCGTTGTGATCGACGCGCGGCGTGTTGCTTAAGCGCGCAGGCTTGAAGATGACTGATCGACGCGGCGGGCAGAAAGCCTGAGGTAAGCAAGAGTGGCCTTGCCGCGCTGGATGGTGTCGGCGAGGAGGTCGGGGTGCGATCGCATTCTTCTGCGCGTTGGTAGCACCTGCCGTTGGCCAGAACCGTCGCGTGGTTGCCCGGGTGGCGCCTGCCGAGCGCGTCCTCGTCATCGCCCTGTATCGGAATGTGCCACGCCGTGCTATTCGAGGATGCGGGGCGGTTCGCGTCGAGGGCATGGACACGGGCCACCGGATTTCAGGGCCTGTTCCGGCCGTCAGTGGATGGACCGGTTGTTCGCAAGGCCCGGCTGGACAGCGGCTGCCTGGCCTCGTAACCTAACCGTGACCTACGTATCTAGTACGTACTTGCCCACTTCGCCGAAGGTTTTCGCTGTTGTGAATTCATCTGTGCTGGCGGTCCTGCCGCGCGCGTTGGGTAGGCGGCTCGTCTGCATTTTGGTGGCTTTCGGCGTTGTTGCTGCGCTTTTGGCGACCGATGTCCGTGCTGATCCGGCGGCTGATGCCCTTGCTGAACTGACTGAATTGTCGCGTCTGGCGGAGCAGACCACCGAGCAGATTCACACGGCGCAGATCGACCTTGACGAGAAGCTCGCAGCGCAGCAGGTTGCGGAGAAGGGGGCGGTTTCGGATCGCATGGCCGCGGATGCAGCGGCGGCCGATCTGGTGAGGTATCAGGCTGCTGTCGACAGGTTGGCCGCGGCTGCCTACATGGGTGGGCGCACGGATACCTTAGCGGCGGCGTTGACGGCGACGTCTCCTCAGGATTTGATCGATCAGCTGGCAGTCCAGAAGACGGTTGCGTCGGAGCTGGCTGTGCAGATGGCTGCGTTCCGGTCGGCCAGTGCGCGGGCCGCGGCAACTGCGGAGCGGTCTGCGAAGTCGGCAGCCCAAGCACGGAGTGCGGCCGATGAGGCCGCGGCAGTGCGGACCGACCTGGAGGCCAAACAGCGTCGGATGGCGGAGCAGATTGCTGCTGTGCAGGCCCGCTACGACGCTTTGACGCCTGATCAGCGAGCGATTCTGGCTGACCCTGGCCCCGCGCCGCCTCCTTTGCCGTCGACTCCGCCGGTGAGCGATCCGAGCATCGTTGCTATGCCGGGCCCGGCGGGCGGGGCCTCCCCGGGGAACGGTGTTGCGGTGGTCCAGGCGGCGCTGACACGGGTGGGGTCGCCTTATTCGTGGGGAGCCACCGGTCCGGATGCGTTCGACTGCTCTGGGCTGATTAAGTGGGCGTTTCTGCAGAACGGCAAGTCGTTGCCTCGGTCGAGTCAGGCGCTTGCGCAGGGCGGGCAGCCGGTGGCGCTTTCAGACGTTCAGCCCGGCGACATCGTGACCTTCTATGCTGACGTGTCTCACGCGGGGATTTACATCGGCGACGGGTTGATGGTGCATGCGTCGACGTACGGAACGCCGGTGAAAGTCGCGCCGATCTCGTCGGCACCGATTCACAACGTGCGGCGGTACTAGGAGCTTCGCAGCGAGGCCGGTCCATTCCAGAGGAAATCCTGGCGGTTCGGTCCATTCGCCGATGTCGTCGATGGTGTGAGCGATGTGCAGGGTTGAGTAGTCAATCGTTCTGCGTACTCGAAACCCGTCTCGCACGGCTTCGACGGGGGTTTTGCGGCCGGGTGCCTATTCGACAGCGGTGAGGACGTTGATGGTCGCGCCGTTGTCGGTGGAGGTGTAGATGGCGGTATCAGTGGCGATGTAGACCTGACCGTTGCCCGCGGCGAGCAGGGCCTGGGGTTTGTTGTTGAGCGAGTGGCCCGGCTGCCAGGTCTGCCCGTCGTTGGCGCTGGTGTACAGCCGTCCTTCGAGGTCGGCGCCGAGCAGGGGACCGCGGTCGGGCCAGCTGATGAACAGCAGTGCCGGCGCACCGGTGACTGCGCTGAACGTCCTCGCCCCGTCGGTGCTTCGGAGCAGCCCTTGGCGTGCTGTCGCGAGGATCTCATCCGGGGCAACCGGTGATATTGCGAGGTCGACGGCGGGCACTTCTGCGCGCTGCTGCCAGGACCGCTGATCAAAACTAACCATCACGGTGCCGGATTGACTGTCGTGACCGTAGACCCGTCCGTGGCGGTATTTGAGTGCGTGGAAGTCGGCGCTACCGTGCAATGACAGAGGTTCCCAGGACTGGCCGGCGTCGCTGCTTTTGATCAGGCCGAGGTGGGGCGGTTGTTGGCGATCGGCGGGGTCGGGGTGGCCGCTGGCCAGGAATTCGTCGGGGCCGGCGACGGTGAAGCCCATGAAGTCCTGCGAGAGCTCACCGACTCGTTGTGGCGCCTGATCTTGCTCAACGGTGTAGAGGCCGTAATGAGTTGCGACGTAGAGCTTGTCGTCAGATGGGTTGATGCCGAGGCCGTGGATGTGCACCATGCCCGGCACGACGGCGGGTGGCGGGCTTTCGGGGGCGTTCGACGAACAGGCCGCGGCCAGAGCCCCGGTCAGGGCGATGGCGAAAAGGTTGCGGATCAGCACACGGACACCTTCCGGTCACGAGATCTACGTAGTTCAATAGTAGGTGGGCGGTGCGTGAGGTGGCTGCGCCTCGGGTGGCGCCGACCGCGAGTGATGGACCGGGGGAGTCGTCTTCATCAAATCTTTATCGGATCACGAACCGACCCATACGCGGATTGCTGAGGCTGGGGTGCGGCGGCGCAAGGGCTTGCCGTGTGGACGCATGGTGTCACGAGGATGTTCGAGGAAGGATGTGCGATGCAGCACAAGCGTTTTGGATTCGGGCTTGCGGCGCTTGCGGCGTCGGCTCTGTTTGTCAGCGGCTGTTCGAATGCAACGAACGAGTCTCAGTCATCGTCGTCGAGCACCACCTCGGCAGCAGCGTCGGCGTCGGCTTCGCCCAGTGCTGCGAGCAGTGACGCTGCCCATAACGATGCTGATGTGACGTTCGCTCAGGGCATGATCCCTCATCATCAGCAGGCGATCGAGATGAGCGACATGCTGCTCGGCAAGCAGGGAGTTGATCCTGAAGTAGTGTCCCTGGCGAACGAGATCAAGAACGCTCAGGGTCCTGAGATCGAACAGATGCAGGGCTGGCTGCAGGACTGGGGAGTGTCCTCGTCGACAACGGCCCCCAGCACCGCCGCAATGCCCGGTCATGACATGCCTGGCCATCAAATGCCCAGCGGAGACATGGGTGATATGCCGGGTATGAGCGGCGGCGGTATGGGCATGATGTCGGAAGCCGATATGGCTGCACTGCAGAACGCGCAGGGCGCTGAGGCTAGCCGACTCTTTTTGACGCAGATGATCGAGCATCACAAGGGCGCGATCATGATGGCGCAGCAGGAAGTTGACAACGGCCAGTTCCCGGCGGCAGTCGAGATGGCGCGCAACATCGTGTCTTCTCAGCAAGCAGAGATTGACACGATGGAGGGAATGTTGGACAAGTAGCGCGGAGAGGGCACTAGTCAGGGACGCGTTGAGCAGCCGTCGCAGGTTGGTGCTCGCTGCGTACCGGGGTGATGGGCAGGGCGATGGTGAATGTTGCGCCGGCGCCGGGTCCAGCACTGGCTACCGAGATCGATCCGCCGTGCGCTTCGATGAGCGCTTTGGCGATGGCGAGCCCGATACCGGCGCCGCCATGCTCGCGGTCGCGGGCGGTGTCTGCCCGGTAGAACCGTTCGAACACTCGGGTGACGTGCTCGGCGGCGATCCCTTCTCCGGTGTCAGCGACAGCGATTTTTACCTGGTCGCCGTCACGAAGACAGTGAAGGTGTACCGACCCGCCGGGCGGTGTGTGCCGTAGCGCATTCTCCAGCAGGTTCCCCAACACTTGAGACAGTCGTTGTTCGTCGGCCCACAGCGGCGGTAGCGGTTGCTGGAGGTGCACGTGCAGTCCGACCCCCTTCGCGTCATAGCGTTCTTGTGCTGCTGCGACGCACTGGCGGGTTAGGCGGTCCACGTCGAGGGAGGCGTAGGACATAGACACCGCACTTTCCTCGGCCTTCGCCAGCGCGGCGACGTCATCGGAGAATCGCACCAGCCGACGGGTTTGGTCGCGCAGCATGGCTGCTGTCTGGGGTGTCAAGGAGCGCACGCCGTCTTCGAGTGCCTCGATGTAGGCCTCGAGTACTGCCACGGGTGTGCGGATCTCGTGCGCGAGGTCTCCGAACAGTTGCTGTCGTGTCGAATCGACGGCTTGAAGCCGGGAGGCCATTTGGTTGAATGCGGTTGCGAGGGCGTCGAAGTCATCGCCCAGGCGCGGCGGTGACACGCGGATGTCGTAGTTCCCTTCAGCGACATCGGTGGCCGCGGCGGCGACTTCGGTGATGGACCGTTGGAGGCGTCGACTGACGTAGAAGCTGACCGCGAGGGCGGCCAGTGCTGACACCGCTAAAGCGCCTCCGATGGAGATCACCGTTGCGTAGCCGTAGGCCTCTTCGGCGTGGAGTTCTTCCAGGGAGTCCATCGGGACACCGGCACGGTGGAGGTGTTCGCGGAACAGCGGTGGGCCGACCACGGCAGCGACCACCGCGGTCGTCGCCGCTCCGGCCGCCAGCACGATGGCTTGGGCCGCCAGGAGTCGCAGGCCGATACCGGGACGGCCCGGCCGTCGACGCCGGCGAGGGGTCGACGTAGGTGGGGGAGTCACTGTCCGGTTCCCATCCGGTATCCGACACCTCGAACCGTGGCGATGTAGCGGGGGCGTGCGGCGTCGTCGCCGAGTTTGCGTCGTAAGTGTCCGATGTGGACGTCGACGAGGTGTTCGTTGCCGACCCAGGGTTCGTCGCGAATTATTTCGAGAAGTTGTCGGCGGCTCAGCACGATTCCTGGCCGCGCGGACAGGGCTTCGAGAATGTCGAATTCGGTGCGGGTCAACAGGATTAGTTCGTCGTCGATATGTACCTCACGGGCGGCGACGTCGATGCTCAGTGCGCCGAAGCGGCGCGGCGGGGCTGTCTCTCGCTCGGCGGGTGCGGCGACTGTTTGCAGGATGCGGGGTCGCCGCAGCATGGCGCGGATGCGCGCGACCAGCTCGCGGGGACTGAAGGGTTTAGTGATGTAGTCGTCGGCGCCGACGGTGAGGCCGAGCACGGTATCCAGTTCGGTGTCACGGGCGGTGAGCATGACGACGTAGGCGTCGGAGAAGGTCCGCAATTGCCGGCAGACCTCGAGTCCGTCGATGCCGGGTAGGCCGAGGTCAAGGATGACGACATCGGGATCCAGGTCGCGTGCGACGGCGATTGCGTCGACACCGTTGCCGGCGACGACGGCTTCGAACTGCTCGCGTTCGAGATAGCTGGCCACCACTTCGGCCAGGGGGAGTTCGTCGTCGACGACCAGCGCGCGGTATCCCTTCGCGCTCTCAGGCGCGCCCAGGTGGTGGTGCTGCATGTCCCATATGGTGCCTGCTGGTGCGCCCGTAACGGGTATGGCTGACCGGGCGGCTCGATCTTCAGCAGATCTTCACACGACTCATACCGTTTTCTTCCTGCGGTGGGGTGAGGCTCACGGTGAGGAGGGCTGACATGCGTTGGCTGATGGACGTGTGCCCGAACAGTCTCGGGTGGCAAGCGTGGCTGATCCTGTGTGCCGTGGTCGTGGTGCTGTGGGCGGCTGCGATCGCCGGCGCGACGGCGCTATTTAACGCCTCTCGCTGGCCGCGTCGTTCGGGGCGGCCTGACGTGCCCGGGGAGGCCGATTCGCAGCGGCCGCACCGCGGCGCACTGACCGGTCCACCTGCGCGGCATCGCGGCGATGTCAATATTCGATCAAGCGGGTGACGTAGGGCGTCATGCCGGAGGTGCGCACGGGCGAGATCTTGACGACCGACCCGGTGTAGGGGGCTTCGATCATCATGCCGTCGCCCAGATACATCGCTTCGTGCTGGCTGGCGTTGGGGCCGTAAAAGATGAGGTCACCGCGCCGCATCTGTGACGAGGGGATCTTGCGGCCTGCGTTGTATTGCGACCCGGAGTAGTGGTCGAGTTTGATGCCGACGCCGGCGAAGGCATACAGCATCAGGCCCGAACAGTCGAAACCCACGGTGTTGGCGCCCTGGTCGATGCCTCGTGACGGGCCGTTGGCGTTGCCGCCGCCCCAGGAGTAAGGCACCCCCAGTTGTGACATGGCGCGGCGAATCACAAACTCCGAAGCTTGGCGGCCGTAGAGGCGGGGGATGCGTCCGTTGGTGATGCCGGGATCTGCGGCGGCGGTGACTGGAGACAGAATGCCGAGTTTGGTGAGGAACTTGCGGCCCATGTCGGCCGTGAGCTGCGCCGAGGTCGCCATGATCTTGAGGACGGCATTGATGATGGCCACCGGGTCGCCGGCCACGTTAGCGCTGGGCACCATCGGCAGCGTGGTGTCCCACAGGCCCCCCTCGGTGGCGCCCCCCGGCGACGTGGTGCCGCGGTCCCAGGGAGC
>CAXEZH010000035.1:0-9486 GCA_964000695.1 uncultured Mycolicibacterium sp.
CGCTGACGTCGGCACCTGCCGAGATCCGTGATCGCTGGCTGCCTTCGCTGCTCGACGGAACGGTTCGCGCCGGCCTGGCGTTGACCGGTAGCACTGTCCGGGTCACCGGTGCCGATGCGCTGCGCCTGGTGATCACGCTGGGTGGCAACGGAATCCACGTGTTCGAGCTGTCCGACAAAACATCCATCATTCGGGACGATGAGTTGCTGGACGTCAGCCGCCCGGCATGGCGGGTCGAGCTGGCGGGAACCGAGGGCGTGCCCGTCGGCGGGGTCGAGCGGGCGGACAGGCTGCTCGCGGTGGGCAGGGTGCTTCTCAGCGCCGATTCCCTGGGTGCCCTGGCGACGACCTTCGAGAGGTTGGTCGCCTACCTCAAAGAGCGGATCGCCTTCGGTGCACCCATCGCCAGCTTCCAGGCCGTGCAACACCGACTCGTCGACCTGCTCGTCCTCGAGACGAAGGCCCGCGCGGTGATCATGAAAGCTGCCCGTTCGCTGGTGTCCCAGGAGGTGTCCGGCGAAGCCATCGCACTGTCCGCGGCGGCGCACGCCTTCGTGACGGCGAACGCGGCCAGTGCCGTCGACGAATGCATGCAGTTGTCCGGTGGGATCGGATTCACGTGGGAGTACCCCTTGCACAACGAGCTGCGTCGTGTGTTCACCAATGCTCATCTGCTCGGAACGGCCCGGTCGAGCCGGTCGGCCTACGCGGCGGAGGTCGGCTGGTGAGTAGTGCCGGCCGCCGGCCCAACGCAGATCAGCTGGCCGAGTTCAGAGCGCGGGTGCGAACGCACGTAGCCAACCACGCTCCACCATTCGAGGCGAGGGAAGGCCGCCGCGCGCCGGAGAGTGCCGAACAGCAGGCAGCGCTGCGCACCTGGTTCGCCGGGCTGTTCGACGCCGGATTCGTCGGCGCGGACTGGCCCGTCGAGTACGGTGGCAGGGCCGACCACCATCCTCTGCACGATCGCATCGTCAGCGAGGAGGTCCTGCGTGCCCGCGCCCCTCGACCGGTCGACCAGGTCAACCTGGCAGCCCACGTGCTCCTGCATTTCGGCTCGGAGGAACAAAAGGCCGCGCTGCTCCCGCCGATCAGGCGCAGTGAGCACATCTGGTGTCAGTTGCTCAGTGAACCCAACGCGGGCAGCGACATCGCCGGGGTGCGGTGCCGGGGTGTTCGCAACGACGACGGCAGTTGGGTGCTCGACGGGCAGAAGACGTGGATCACCGACGGGCACTGGGCCGATATGGGACTCGCCCTGGTCAGGACGGATCCCGCTTCGAGCCGTCACCGCGGCCTCTCCGCGTTCGTCGTGCCGTTGTCGACGCCCGGCGTCGAAGTGCGTCCCATCCGGACGATCAACGACGCGATCGAGGTCAATGAAGTCTTTCTCGACAGCGTGGCAATACCTGCCGACGGTCTGATCGGAGAGGCCGGCCAGGGTTGGTCGATCATCATGGCGGGCCTGGACTTCGAGCGCTTCGGTATCGGCGGCAACGTGATCCTGCTCGAGTTGCTGATCGATGATCTCGTCACGGTCGTGCGCCACGCGACCCTGGAGGGACGACCCGCGTTCGACCACCAGGACATCCGTCAGACCGTGGCGGAACTGGCGGTCGAAGTCGAGGTGGCCAAGGCGTTCATCGACGATCATGTCGAGCGGATGATCGCGGGCGCCGACGAGGTCGGCGACGGATCGATCGCCAAGCTGAGCTTCGCCGAAACCTATCATCGGGTTTCGGCATACGGCGCCGAACTCAGCGCGACAGTGTGTACCGTTGCCGCCGATGCGAGCGTCGATGAGGCCAAGCAACGCCTTCGTGAATGCTGGCTGTGGTCGCGGGCTTACACGGTGTCAGGCGGCAGCTCGGAGATGATGCGCAACATCCTGGCCAAGCGTCGGCTCGCCCTGCCGAGCGGCTGATGACGGGTAGCGGGACCTACTGGGGCCTGGTCGAGACCGCGGCTCGGGAACACCCTGATCGGGTGATCCTCGCCGACGATTTCGGCCGCAGCCTCACCAACGCAGAACTGCACTCTGCCGCGCTGCACACCGCCGCGGCACTTGCGGGGCGTGGGGTCAGCACCGGCACGGTGGTGTCGTGGCAGCTTCCGACGACGCTCGAGGCGATGGTCGTCATGGTGGCATTGGCCCGCCTCGGTGCGGTGCAGAATCCCATCCTCCCGATCTGGCGAGAAAGCGAGGTCGGCTTCGTCACCAGCCAGCTCGCCACCGAGGTGCTGATCGTTCCGGGCGTGTGGAGAGGGTTCGATCATGTCGTGCTCGCCGACGACCTGGCACGCGAACGGGCGATGGGGATCGAAGTCGTCGATCACGCCGTACCGATCGCCGACGGTCTGCGGCTGCCCGTCGGAGATCCGGAAACGCTGCTTCCGCCGCCTGCCTCGGCTGAGGAAGCGCGCTGGATGTACTACTCGTCGGGCACGACTGCCGCCCCCAAAGGGGTTCGGCATTGTGATCGCTCGGTCATCGCCGGATCAGCCGGTGTGGTGGGGATGGTGGGCGCATCCAGCGCGGACGTCAATCCGATCGCCTTCCCGGTGACGCACATCGGCGGCGCGGCGATGCTGGCCGCCAGTCTGTTGACCGGCATGCGGTTGGTGCTCTTCGACACATTCGACCCGGCGCGGACCCCGAAAGCGATCGCCGATCACGGGGCCACTCTGCTGGGATCGGCTACCCCGTTCTTCGTGGCCTACCTGGCTGCCCAGCGTGAGCACGGCGCCGATCCGCTGTTCGGCAACCTTCGTGGCTGCGTCGGTGGCGGAGCACCGATCACCGCCGAACTGGGGCGACAGGTGCGCGAGACGTTGTCGGTGCCGGGAATCGCGAACGCGTGGGGCCTGACTGAGTTTCCGGTCGCGACGTCGCCACCACCTGATGGTGACGCTGACACCCTGGACTCCACCGTCGGTCGCCCCGTCCCGGGAGTGCGCGTGCGGGTGGTCGACGACTCGGAGCGAGAAGTCGCCATCGGCGAGGTCGGCGAACTGCGGCTCAAGGGGCCTCAGTGTTTCCTCGGCTACGTCGACGTCTCGCTGGACGGGCAGGCTTTCGACGACGAAGGCTGGTTCCGCAGCGGTGATCAGGGCCGGCTGGACGGTGCGGGCAACGTCATTCTCACCGGGCGCCTCAAGGACGCCATCATCCGCAACGCCGAGAACATCTCCGCCCTCGAGGTCGAAGAGGTGCTGTCCACCCATCCTGCCGTCGCGGATGTGGCAGTGATCGGGGTGCCCGACGAGCGCACCGGTGAACGCGTGTGCGCGGTGATCGTCGCGCAGCGCGACGAGACGGTGACGCTCCGGTCGCTGTTCGAGCACTGCCAGCACAGCGGACTGAGCAAGCACAAGTCACCCGAGTGCATCCAGTTCGTCGACGAGTTACCGCGCAACAGCACCGGCAAGGTACTCAAGACCGAACTGCGAGAACGGTTCTGCCGGCGTCAGACAGAGGAGAAACCATGACAGGAAGACTCGACGGCAAGGTCGCGTTCATCACCGGAGCTGCCCGTGGACAGGGACGCGCGCACGCGCTCGCGATGGCGCGGGAGGGTGCCGACATCGTCGCCGTGGACATCTGCGCCGACATGGCATCGAACCCATACCCCCTTGCCACACCGGACGACCTTGGTGAGACCGAGCGGGCGGTCAAGGAACTAGGTCGCCGCGTCTACGCCAGGGTCGCCGACGTTCGCGAACGGCCCGCCCTGCGGGAGGCGCTCGAATCAGCGTTGGCGGATTTCGGGCGCCTCGACATCGTCGTCGCCAACGCCGGCATCCTGCCGATGGCCATGGGCTCGCCCGACCCGCAACACTTCGTCGACGCCACGGACGTGGACCTGGTCGGCGTCCTCAATACGGTGGCCGTGTCTTTGCCGCACCTAGCGGACGGTTCGTCGATCGTCATCACGGGTTCGACCGCGGGAATGATGCCCGGAAACGCCGACAGCCCGGAGATGGGCCCCGGTGGCGCCGGTTACGCGTGGAGCAAGAAGACGCTGATGGAGTACGCCGAGCAGATGGCGATTCACCTGGCGCCCAGATTCATTCGCGTCAACGTCATGCACCCGACCAACGTCAACACCCACCTGCTGCACAACGACGGGATCTACGGGGTGTTCCGGCCGGATCTGGTCGCGGAGGGCAAGAAGCCCACCCGCGAGGACGCCGATCTCGCGTTCACCTTCTTCCAAGCCATGCCGATTCCCTACGTCGAGCCGGAGGACATCGCGAACCTCGCCGTTTTCCTGGCCAGTGACGAGAGCCGGTATATCACCGGACAGCAGATCCGGGTCGATGCGGGCTCCTACCTCAAGTTCCCGAACGGGCCGGGACAGTGAGGGTTCGCGACATCAGAGATCTGACCTCAGATCCTGCTGCGTATGCCGCCGAGCTGCAACGCCGGTGGGGTGGGTTGTTGAGCTACCGCTACATCGGGCGCCATCACGCCTCCATGAACGTCGGGCCCGTGGATGACACCGTGACCGTCCGCCACGACATGCGCGATGTCACCGGAGGAATCCTGCTGAGCGTCTTCGGCATCGCGGCTCCTGAGGGCGGCTTGGTGTCGGATCTCGAGGCCGTTCCGAACCCTGTGGTGCACTCCTGTCAGGTCCTGGATGCGGGCGTGGATGTGAAACGGTTCGAGGTGCGCACCGAGGATGTCAAACGTGGACAACGGATGTCCTACAGCAGGTCGCTGATCGTCGACGCCGATCAGCCCGGCCGCGTACTGGCGATCACCGAGGGTCAGGGCGTGACGATCGGCATCCCCCCGGAGGGGCTGCAGAAGATGACCGTCGAACCGCTGGAGGTCGTCGATTCGCCTGATCTGCCGCCGCTGTGGCAGGTGTTCGGCGGGCGTCAGGTGGACGCCACAACGTGGACCCTGCCGGAGCTGTCGGCAGAGGTTGCCTCTCCGGACGCCGCTCTGCACGTGGGGCCACAGTTCGTGATGACCGAGACGGCGGCACGCGGCAGCGTCACCGAACTCGCTCGGACGGGTGCGCTCGTCGGCGTCTCGTCGCACACCATGTTCGTGGCCAGGGCGAAATCAGGACCGTTCACCTTTGCCGCAGAACCCATTGCCGGAGCCGATGCCCGGTTCGGGGCGCGGACCTGTGTCTACGACGAGGGTGCGGACGGCAAGCTGGTCACCGTTGCCACTCACGTGTTCCGATGCGCTGAATAGGACGGCGCACGATCCCTTCGATCGGGTGATCAGTCCAGGTTGTCCGAGACGAGCGCGCGGATCTCTGCCAGGAGTTGCTGCGCAACGTGATCGATATCGGGCGCCGACATCGGGAGCATCGGATGCACGCCGAGAATCAGCCTGGTGTGGCCGGCGTCGTCGAGGGCCGGTGCCGAGATGGTGGCGACGGTTCGATCCTCGCCGGTGAACTCGTCGTCGACGATTCCGGATGCCAACTCGACGCGCAACTGGTCGATTATCGGGCGCAGTCCCGCGGGCAGCGTGTCCACCGAGATGGCGCCCAGTGCGTGCGCGATCTGAGCCAGAGCCGGCGTCATCCAGTCGACGTCATAGCCCCGGTCGCGGGTTCGGGCCAGCACCGCGTGCAGGCGACGTTCGAGATCCGTGTCGCCGGCGCCGCCACGGGCGATCCAGTCCCGTTGAGCTTCCGTCGTGTCCCACGCTGCGAAGGCCACACCGAAGGGGGGCAGGTAGGGAATGCGATCGGTGACCGCTTCCTGCAGCGAGTTATCCGCGGGACTCTCGAACGCAGTGATCAGCAGCTCGTCGCCCGCGACCTCCACGACGGAGACGGGCATGTCGAGCGTGCGGGAAAGTCGTCGCGCGGCTTCTCGAGCCACGTGCGCCAGCGGTCGGGCGGTATTCAGACTTGCCGCGATCAGCGACAGCATGGGGCCGAGCTCGAAGCTCTTGGTGGTCGGATCGCGGGTGACCCAGCCTCGGTCGGACAGCGTCTTGAGGATGGCGTGCGCGGTGCCCTGCGTCTGTCCGAGTTCGTCCGCGATATCAGAGAACCGCATCCGTCGATTCCTCGGCTGGCTCAGCAACTCGACGACGTCGACGACCCGCTCGGTGGGCGCCGAACTGGAACCGCGCACCCTTGACTCCTTTGGTTGTCGCGTCATACGGTCAATCGGATAACCGAGAATGCTATCTCGAATAATCGAGAAAGGCAACGAACGGCGAGGTGGTCGGTGCGCGCAGTAGTACTGAGAAGCGGGCGACTCGAAGTGCGCGATACCGCCGATCCCGTTCCGGGACATGGTGATCTGCTGCTGAGAACTCTCAGCACCGCCATCTGCGCGTCGGACGTGCACTTCATGGATCACCCCGAAGCCGGAATCGACGATCCCACGGGCAGATCGCTCTACGACGCCGGCCGCGACATCGTCATGGGTCATGAGTTCGTCGGCGAAGTCGTCGGGCACGGCCCGGGTTGTTCCGAGCAGTTCCCGCTCGGCGCACGGGTGACGTCCATGCCGATCCGCCTTGTCGACGGAGGCGCCGGCGGGCTGCACATCGTCGGACAGCACCCAGAAGCCCAGGGCAGTTTCGGCGAGTTGCTCGTGGTGCCGGAGGCCATGGCGAGAGCGGTCGGCCCCGACGTGTCGAGTGATGCGATCGCTGTCGTCGACGCGTTCGCGGTCGGCGAGTTCTATGTGCGATGCGCGAACATGCAACCCGGCGAGATTCCGATCGTCGTCGGGGCCGGGGCGGTCGGACTGTCGGCCGTCGCGGCACTGTCGAGCCGCGGGATCGCGCCGATCATCGTGTCGGACCTCAACGCAGAGCGACGCGATCTGGCGATCGCCAGCTTCGGCGCACACATCGGCGTCGATCCGGCAACGGAGTCGGAATTCGACGTATTCCGTCGCGCCCGGGCTGAACATCACTTGGGTGGCACCGCAGTGGTTTTCGAATGCGTCGGCGCCAAGGGGCTGATCGATCGCATCGCCGCCAACGCTGAGTTCTACACCCGGATCTACTGCGCAGGCGGCTGGTATTCGGGCGACACCCTGAACATCACCCAGGCCACCCAGCAGGGTCTCACATTCCAGTTCGGCGGCGGCCCTATGCCGCAGGATTGGTACGGCGTACTCGACGCCGTTGTCCAAGGACGACTCGATCCGCTGCCGAGTATCGGCAAGATCATCGGGCTCGACGAGGTACCCGACGCGATCGACCAGGTACGGCGGTCGGAGGGGCCGCCGCGGATCGTCGTACATCCGAACGGAAACATCGCATGACAGACCGCGACGACATCGTCGAGTTGACGATCCGCTATGCCACCGCCATCGACTCCAAGCAGTACGCACTCTTACAGGATGTCTTCACCGACGACGCCACCGTCGACTATGGCGTGGTCGGGCGGTGGACGGGTGGAGCTGCGGTCGCGCAATTCATGGAGCAAGCACACGTGATGGCCGCTGCGACGATGCACCGGATGACCAATCAGGCGATCGCCATCGACGGCGACGTCGCGACGGTGCGCACGTACGTCGACGCACTGATCCTCCTCGAGGATGGTGCGGGGGCGAATCCGGTCGGCTACTACGACGACGTCGCCGTCCGGACGGCATCCGGCTGGCGGATCAGCGACCGCACGTACACCTCGGTTCGACTGGTTGCGGTCCAGGGCTGATGGCAGAAGGGTTCGCCGCCAAGTACGGGCCGTGGGGGATCGTCGCCGGTGCTTCTGACGGTTGTGGGTCGCTGTTCGCCGAACGCCTCGCAGCGCAGGGCCTGAACGTCGTTCTGGTGGCTCGCCGCCAACACCTGCTCGACGAGGTCGCCGCGGGCATTCGCCGGCGCACGGGTGCTGACACGCGCACGGTCGCTGTCGATATGACAGACGACGACGCCGATCAGGCGATCTTCGAGGCCACCGCAGACCTCGAGGTCGGCATGCTGGTGAACTGCGCCGGAGGTGACCCGAACTATCGGGCTTTCCTGAGCAGCCCGGTATCGGCGGCGGAAACCCTGGTACTGCGCAACTGCCTCATGTTGGTGCGGTTGTGCCATCACTACGCCGCCCCCATGGTGCAACGCGGCAGAGGCGGCATCGTGAATTTCACCTCGGGCGCGGCGATCTGCGGTGGCCGAAACCTGGTCACCTACGGCGGCACCAAAGCCTTCGACATGGTTTTCACTGAAGGGCTGTGGGTGGAGCTGCATGATAGTGGCGTAGACGTTCTCGGGTTGGTTCTCGGGATGACAGACACGCCGGCGTTGCGAAGGCTGGAGTTCGAGCGCGGGCGGCTGCGTTCACTCGACGATGTCCCGGAGGGCGCCGTTACCGCGGAGAGTGTGGTCGACACTGCGCTCCACAACCTCGGCAGGGGGCCCACCGTCGCCACCGGCGACGACGTCCGAATGGGTCTGGACCTGTTGAGGACCATGTCCCGAAACGAGGTGGTTCGCCTGATCATGAAAGCGAGCAGCGAAGTCATGGGTGCCGACGCAGGGCAGGGCGATTAGGCGCCGCGATGTTCACTCTTCGATTCGATATGCGGGCACCTTCGATCGGCGCTCCGGCGACGGAACTGTACTCAGCGGCGACTGAGATGTCCGCCTGGGCTGAAACCCGTGGATGCCTCGCCGTGGTCCTGTGTGAACACCATTGCGCAGACGACGGCTATCTGCCATCGCCGTTGTTGCTGGGGGCGGCGATCGCTGCCCGCACAAAGCAACTGATGCTGAATTTGACCATTCTGCTGCCCTTCTACGATGTAGCTCGACTGGCCGAGGACATCTGCGTGCTCGACCACATCAGCGCGGGCCGGACCAGCTATGTCTTCGGGATCGGCTACCGAGTTGAGGAATTCGAGCATTTCGGGTTGTCTCTTCGCGATCGCGGTCGCGTCGCCGACGAGAAACTCCCGCTGCTGCGTCGCCTGTTGGCCGGAGAAGAAGTCGAACATGGTGGCAGGAGGATGAAGGTGACCCCGAGGCCGCGAGACCCGAACGGGCCGATGCTGAACTGGGGCGGATCCAGCCTCGCGGCAGCGCGGCGTGCCGGGCGCAACGGCCTCGGCTTGCTGGCCAACGGTGGGGTTCCCGGAATGCAGGAAGCATACGAAAAGGCTTGCCGCGAAAACGGCTTCGAGCCCGGCTTTGTTCTCATTCCGGAACGGGATGCCGTGGCGAACCTCTTCGTCGCTGATAATGTCGACGCCGCGTGGGACGAGATCGGCGACTACCTGCTTCACGACGCCATGGCGTATTCGGCATGGAACCCGGACAACACCGTTTCGGCCAACCTGAGCACCGCCACGACCGTCGACGAACTCCGCCGTACGTCGGCGTCGCACTTGATCCTCTCCGTCGAGGAAGCGAGGCTGCGCATTGCCGCCGGCGAGATGTTCAACCTCTCACCGTTGTGCGGAGGCATTCCTCCGGAGATCGCGTGGCCCTACCTCGAGAGATTCGTCGAGCTGACCTAGCGGAAAGGTGAACACAACATGCCCATC
>CAXEZH010000036.1:0-4460 GCA_964000695.1 uncultured Mycolicibacterium sp.
CCGATGGCGTAGGTGTCGTGGGCATCGGTGCCCGCGTACGGGAAAACCCAATGGTCGCGCGGAATCTGGAGATGCTCGGCGTTGGCGGCCGAGGTCAGGATCAGCACCGCCGCCTGGTCGACCATGTTGTTGGAGTTCATCAGCTTGGTGTAGGGCCAGCTGATCATTCGGTTGGCCGGCGCGGGTTGCCAGATCTGCTCGGCGGGCACCTCGTCGCGGCTCCAGGCATGCGGGTTCGTTGCGGCGACCGCGGAGAACTGCGACCACAGTTCACCGATGCGGCGCCGGTGCGCGTCGGGGGCCTCGCCCGCGGCGATGCGCACGGCCTGCTCGAACATCGGATAGACGTAGGCCGGGCGGTCGAGGTTGATGCGGATCTCGGCGGGACCGGCCATCGGCACACCCTCGTCGGACCCGGGAGCCACCGGCACCGACTCGTCCTGCTTGGTCCAGTCGGGTTTGCGCCCGGCCGCCCGGAGCTTGGATCGGGTTCGCCAGGTCTCGGCTCCGGCGATCAGAACCGTCTCCGACCTGCCCGCGGCGATGTCGAGGCAGGCCAGGTTCACCAGTGTCTGAGGGACGTTGCCGCCGATGCCGGTGTAGCGGGTCACCGCTTTGTCCGCCCTGATGCGTTGGGCCAGCGCCAGTCCCGGGTCCCGGTAGCGCCACGACAACAGGTTGACCACGCGCACCGCGTCGACCGCCTCGAGCACCCGCGGATCGGCGGCGGCGCGCGCAGCCTGCTCCATCAGCGCGACCGGCTCCACGTCAGGGCGTTCGGTGTGCTGGTTCACCTGGCCGTATCCGACAAGAACCGGTGTCCTCGGATCAAGGGGCATGACGCAGTGCCTTTCGGGTGGGATCAGGTGAACGGCGCGTACCGCGTTCGGCGACCGTCCACGGCCACGGCCACAGTATCGGGACGGAAAAGATTAACCGCGCTGCCATCGGCTACAGGTTGGGTACCCGTTCCCGGCGAGGTTGGATGGAGAGATGACCACAACGACTGCCGACAATGCTGATGCCGTCACGACCGCCGCGTGGCGGACTGTCGAGCGCACGCCGCTGCGCGACGACATGGTCAGCCGAATCGACCGCTGGTGGCGGGCGGCGAACTATCTGTCGGTCGGGCAGATCTACCTGTTGGACAACCCGCTGCTGCGCACGCCGCTGGCCCGCGAGGACGTCAAACCGCGCCTGCTCGGTCACTGGGGCACCACGCCGGGGCTGAACTTCCTCTACGCCCACCTCAACAGGGTGATCAAGGAACGCGAGCAGTCCACGATCTACCTCACCGGTCCGGGACACGGCGGCCCCGGCCTGGTGGCCAACGCATACCTGGACGGCACCTACAGCGAGATCTACTCCGACATCACCACCGACGCCGAGGGGATGCGCCGGTTGTTCCGGCAGTTCTCGTTCCCCGGCGGTATTCCCTCGCACGTGGCACCCGAGACTCCCGGCTCGATCCACGAGGGGGGTGAGCTCGGCTACGCGTTGTCGCATGCCTACGGGGCCGCGTTCGACAACCCCGACCTGCTGGTGGCGACCGTGATCGGCGACGGCGAAGCCGAAACCGGTGCGCTGGCCACCGGATGGCACTCCAACAAACTCAGCAACCCCGCCAAGGACGGCGTGGTGCTGCCGATCCTGCACCTCAACGGCTACAAGATCGCCAATCCGACGGTGCTGGCCCGCATCCCCGAGGACGAACTGCGGTCCCTGATGGTCGGCTACGGCCACAAGCCGTATTTCTTCGAGGTCCCCGACGACTCCCCCGACCCCGCCGCGCCGGACGACGCGCACGCCGATGCGCACCGGCGCTTCGCGGCGCTGCTGGACGACGTGCTGAACGACATCGCCGACATCAAGGCGCGGGCGGCCGGTGGGGATGACTCGCGGCCTGCCTGGCCGATGATCGTATTCCGCACCCCGAAGGGCTGGACCGGTCCGGACCACATCGACGGCAAGAAGACCACGGGGTCCTGGCGCGCGCACCAGGTGCCGCTGTCCAATGCCCGCGACACCGCCGAGCACCTGGGTGTGCTGGCGGACTGGCTGGCCTCCTATCGCGCCGAGGAGTTGTTCGACGACAACGGCACGCTGCTGTCGGACATCGCCGAGCTGGCTCCCCCGGGGCAGCTGCGGATGAGCGACACCCCCTACGCCAACGGCGGTCTGCTGCTCAAGGATCTCCGGCTGCCCGACTTCCGGGAGTTCGCCGTCGACGTACCCGCCCCGGGGGCCACGATCGCCGAGGCCACCCGGGTGTTGGGTCAGTGGCTGACCGAGGTGGTCCGGTTGAATCCCGCCAATTTCCGGATCTTCGGACCCGACGAGACCGCGTCCAACCGGCTGCAGGCCGTGTTCGACGGGACCGACAAGCAGTGGAACGCCGAGCTGATCGGCCCCGAGGTGGACGAGCACCTCGCGCGGGTGGGCCGGGTGGTCGAGATGCTCTCCGAGCATCAGTGCCAGGGCTGGTTGGAGGGTTACCTGCTGACCGGCCGGCACGGGCTGTTCAACTGCTACGAGGCGTTCATCCACATCATCGATTCGATGTTCAATCAGCACGCCAAGTGGCTCAAGGTGACCAACCACATCCCGTGGCGGCGGCCGATCGCGAGCCTGAACTACCTGCTGTCCAGTCACGTCTGGCGGCAGGACCACAACGGGTTCTCCCACCAGGACCCGGGCTTCATCGACCACGTGGTGAACAAGAGCGCCGACGTCGTGCGGGTGTACCTGCCGCCGGACGCCAACACGCTGTTGTCGACCTACGATCACTGCCTGCGCTCGCGCCAGTACGTCAACGTCGTCGTATCGGGCAAGCAGCCCGCCCCCAACTTCCTGACCATGGAGCAGGCCGTGGCCCACTGCACCCGCGGCCTGGGTATCTGGGAGTGGGCCGGCTCGGAGGTGTTGGGCACTGATCCCGATGTGGTGATCGCCGCGGCCGGCGACGTTCCGACACTCGAGGCGCTGGCCGCGGTCGATCTGCTGCGGATTCATCTGCCGGACCTGAAGGTTCGGTTCGTCAACGTCGTGGACCTGATGCGTCTGCAGGACAACACCGAGCATCCGCACGGCCTCACCAGCGCCGCTTTCGACATGATCTTCACCACCGAGAAACCGATCATCTTCGCCTACCACGGCTATCCCTGGCTGATCCACCGCCTGACCTATCGGCGCACCGGGCATGCGAATCTGCATGTGCGCGGCTACAAGGAGGAAGGCACCACCACGACCCCGTTCGACATGGTGATGCTCAACGACCTCGACCGCTACCACCTGGTGATGGACGTCATCGACCGCGTGCCGTCGCTGGGGTCGCGCTGTGCGACGCTGCGTCAGCAGATGGCCGACAAGCGCATCGCGGCGCGCGAATACACCCGCGTGCACGGTGACGACATCCCCGAGGTCAAGGACTGGGTGTGGCCGGCCGCGCGCAAGCTCGGGGTCGAGGCCACCGGAACATCCGACACCGGCGGCGACAACGAATGACGCGCCCGTCCGAGCGCTGAACCTGCCCACACGGATCGCGGAAAAGTCGCCCTGCGCGCTCAGCCGGTACCCTGGAGCGGTCATGACCGATGTCAGCGCCGCCTCAGAAGGCGAACACCACCCGTTGCTCGCGCAGCTGTCGGCGCTCAACCACGCCCGGATCTACGTCGACGTCGCCGTCGTGATCGTGGTGCTTGCGTTGACCAACCTGCTGGCCCACTTCACGACGCCGTGGGCCAATGTCGCCGTCGTGCCGGCGGCCGCGGTCGGGTTGGTGCTGCTGGTGCGCCACCGCGGCTTGGGGTGGACCGAACTCGGGCTGGGACGCGAACACTGGAAATCCGGCGCCGGCTACGCGGCAGCGGCGATCGCGCTGGTCGGCGCGGTGATCGCGGTGGGTGCGCTGCTGCCGTGGACGCGACCGATGTTCCTGAACAACAACTACGCGACGTTGTCCGGGGCGCTGCTCGCGTCGATGATCATCATCCCGCTGCAGACCGTGATCCCCGAAGAGCTGGCCTTCCGCGGAGTTCTCCACGGTGCCCTGGACCGGGCATGGGGGTGGCGCGGGGTCGCTGCGGCCGGTTCGCTGCTGTTCGGTCTGTGGCACATCGCGACGTCGATGGGTCTGACCGCCAGCAATGTCGGGTTCACCAAGATCCTGGGGGGCGGAATCTTCGGCATGGTCGCCGGTGTGGTCGGCGCGGTGCTGGCGACTGGAGCCGCCGGGTACGTGTTCGCCTGGTTACGGCGCCGCAGCGGCAGCCTGATCGCCCCGATAGCGCTGCACTGGTCGCTCAACGGGCTGGGCGCGTTGGCGGCCGCGCTGGTGTGGCACCTGTCCTAGAGCGACAGCACCGCCGCGCCGGAGACTCGTCCCGCGCTCAGGTCGGCGAGCGCCTCGTCGGCCCTGTCGAGCGGGTAGGGGCGGGTGCTGACCTCGATGCGGTGGGCGG
>CAXEZH010000037.1:0-33372 GCA_964000695.1 uncultured Mycolicibacterium sp.
GCTGGAGAACGCGGTCCGAAGGGTCGCGGAGCTCGTGAGCGACTGATCGGTCGGGAGCTCGTGAGCGACTGATCGGTCGGGAGCTCGTGAGCGACTGATCGGCCGGGAGCTCGTGAGCGACTGATCGGCGCCCGGCAGAATCGACAGATTCACGTCAGTTCGCCGAGGCCGACGAGCTGACCTAGATGAGCTGACCTAGATCTTGTTGTAGGCCTGGGCCAGCGCCGACTTGCGGTTGGCCGCCTGGTTGCGGTGGATGACACCCTTGCTGGCGGCCTTGTCGAGCTTGCGGTTGGTCGAGGCCAGCAGCTCGCCGGCCTTCTCCTTGTCGCCCGACTCCACGGCCTGACGGAACCCACGCACGGCCGTGTGAAGTGAGGACTTCACCGACTTGTTGCGCAGACGGCGGCGCTCGTTGGTGCGGATCCGCTTCTCCTGCGACTTGATGTTGGCCACGCGTGTATTCCTTACATAAATCTCGACTGGGTTTGCTTGAGTCAGGGGGCGCCCGGTGCGGGCAGCGACTGTTCAGGTTACCAGCGAGCCAGAAATCTCCCAAAGCGAGACCTAGTGGCCTGCCGAAACGGCGGAAATGTTGCAGCATGGCAGTCTGTGCGTTCAGGGCAGCGCGAGGGAGGAGCAGAGGACACTTGGCGACGGAGACGGCACGAATCGCACGCAGTAACTCCAAACCGGTGAAGCGGCACGATGGCGTCTTCGGTGGATACAACAAACTCGGCTCGTACGACCAGGCCTTCGACGAGATGTTCGACGGTCAGGGCAGCGTCCGGGCGCCGTACAAGGGCATTCACTCCGAGCTCGCGCCGTCTGACGCGTCCGAACTCGAGGCTCGGGCCGAGGCGCTGGGGCGCGCCTTCATCGACCAGGGCATCACGTTCTCGCTGTCCGGCCAGGAACGCCCGTTTCCGCTGGACCTCGTGCCGCGGGTGATCTCGGCCGCGGAATGGACCCGGTTGGAGCGGGGGATCCGCCAGCGGGTGCAGGCCCTGGAGATGTATCTCGACGACATCTACGGCGAACAGGAAATCCTGCGTGACGGTGTCATCCCGCGTCGGCTGATCACCTCCTGTGAGCATTTTCATCGGGAGGCCGTCGGAATCGCCCCGCCCAACGGGGTGCGCATCCACGTGGCCGGCATCGACCTGATCCGCGACGACCAGGGCAATTTCCGGGTGCTCGAGGACAACCTGCGCTCCCCGTCGGGAGTCTCCTACGTCATGGAGAACCGCCGCACTATGGCGCGGGTGTTCCCCAACCTGTTCGCCACCCACCGGGTGCGCGCGGTCGGGGACTACTCGTCGCACCTGCTGCGGGCGCTGCGCAATGCCGCGGCCAACAATGTCGCCGATCCCACGGTCGTCGTGCTGACCCCGGGCGTGTACAACTCGGCGTACTTCGAGCATTCGCTGTTGGCGCGTCAGATGGGTGTCGAACTCGTCGAGGGCCGCGACCTGTTCTGCCGTGACAACACGGTGTACATGCGCACCACCGAAGGTGAGCGTCAGGTCGATGTCATCTACCGCCGCATCGACGACGACTTCCTCGACCCGATGCAGTTCAAGCCCGATTCGGTGCTCGGCGTGGCCGGCATCCTCAACGCCGCGCGCGCGGGCAATGTGGTGATCTCGAGCGCGGTCGGCAACGGTGTCGGTGACGACAAGCTGGTCTACACCTATGTCCCGACGATCATCGAGTACTACCTGGGTGAGAAGCCGCTGCTGGCCAACGTCGACACGTTCCGGTGCTGGCTCGACGAGGAACGCGAGGAGGTGCTGGATCGCATCGACGAACTGGTCATCAAGCCGGTGGAGGGTTCCGGCGGATACGGCATCGTGTTCGGTCCCGACGCGTCGGAGAAGGAACTGGCCACGATCACCAAGAAGATCATCAACGATCCGCGCGGCTGGATCGCCCAGCCCGTGATGCAGCTGTCCACGGTCCCCACCCAGGTCGACAACCACCTGGCCCCCCGCCACGTCGACCTGCGCCCGTTCGCCGTCAACGATGGCGACGACGTGTGGGTGTTGCCGGGCGGGCTGACCCGCGTCGCGTTGCCCGAGGGTTCGCTGGTGGTGAACTCCAGCCAGGGCGGCGGATCGAAGGACACCTGGGTGCTGGCCTCGCGCACATCGGCCGCCGATCGGGAACTGGCCGGTGACGAAGTGGTGCGAGCACTGCCGACGTCGGGTAAGTCCGGCGGTGCGAAAGCCGCCAAGACGGCGCCGAAGGCGGCGAACAAGAACGGCAAGGCGGACAGCTCGGACAACTCGAATCAGCAACAGCAGCAGCAGCAAAACCAGCTGCGGCAGCAGCAGCAGTAGAGGGGGTGGATGACGATGTTGGCACGCAACGCGGAGTCGCTCTACTGGATCGGTCGGTACGTCGAACGCGCGGATGACACCGCCCGCATTCTCGATGTGACGGTGCATCAGCTGCTCGAGGATTCCAGCGTCGATCCCGATCAGGCCTCCCGCACGCTGTTGCGGGTGCTGGGCATCGAACCGCCCGACGAGGAACTCGATGTGTGGTCGCTGACCGACATCGTGGCGTTCAGCCGGGACACCTACGGCGGCTGCTCGATCGTCGAGGCAATCTCCGCCGCTCGTGAGAATGCCCGGGGGGCAAGGGAAGTCACGTCCGGTGAGATCTGGGAGTGTCTGAACACCACGTACAACGCGCTGGCTGAACGCGAACGCGCCGCCAAGCGGCTGGGTCCGCATGAGTTCTTGTCCTTCGTCGAAGGACGCGCGGCGATGTTCGCCGGGCTGGCGGACTCGACACTCAGCCGCGACGACGGGTACCGGTTCATGGTCCTGGGTCGAGCCATCGAGCGGGTGGATATGACGGTGCGTCTGTTGTTGTCGCGGGTCGGTGATACGGCGTCCTCCCCGGCGTGGGTGACGCTCTTGCGTTGTGCCGGCGCGCACGACACGTATCTGCGTACGTACCGGGGCGCGTTGGATGCCGCCAGGGTGGTCGAATTCATGCTGCTCGACCGGCTCTTCCCGCGCTCGATCTTCCACTCGCTGAAGTTGGCCGAACACAGCCTCGACGAACTGCTCAACCGTCCGCACGGTCGTCTGGGCGCGACCGACGAGGCTCAGCGTCTGCTCGGACGCGCGCGCAGCGAGCTGGAGTTTCTGCAGCCGGGCGTGATCCTGGATTCGCTCGAGACCCGCCTGGCCGGGCTGCAGGAGACGTGCTTCGAGGTCGGCGAGGCGTTGGCGCTGCAGTACTTCCATTCCGCGCCGTGGGTGGCGTGGACCGACGCCGGTCGCAACGCGTTGGTGATCGAAGAAGGGGAGATCTAGATGTGGCGGATGCGTGTGGTGCACGCGACGGGCTATGCCTACAAGTCGCCGGTCACCGCGTCGTTCAACGAGGCGCGGCTGACGCCGCGGTCGGACAACCGCCAGAACGTGATCCTCAACCGGGTCGAAACCGATCCGGCAACCCGGTCGTACCGGTACGTGGACTACTGGGGCACGGCGGTGACGTCGTTCGATCTGCACGCCCCGCACACCGAACTCGAGGTCATCGCCTCGTCGGTGGTGGAAACCGAGAAGCCGGAATACTCCGAGATCGACATCACCTGGGATGACTTGGATACGGAAGCGGTCGTCGACAAGTACGACGAGGTCCTCGCTCCCACGCATTACGTCCCGGCGAGCAAGCGAATCGAGCGGGTGGGTCGCCGGATCGCGAAGTATCACGAACCGGCGCAGGCCGTCATCGAGGCGGTGAGCTGGGTGCGCGACGAACTCAAGTACGTGCCGGGCACCACCGGCGTGCACACCTCGGGGGTGGACGCGCTGCGTGAAGGCAAGGGAGTCTGTCAGGACTTCGCACATCTGACACTGATGCTGTTGCGCGGCATGGGAATCCCCTCGAGGTACGTCTCGGGTTATCTCCACCCCAAGCGCAACGCCAAGGTCGGTGACACCGTCGACGGGCAGAGCCACGCCTGGATCCAGGCCTGGACGGGCGAGTGGTGGCATTACGACCCGACCAACAACACCGAGATCAACGAGCAGTACATCAGCGTCGGGGTCGGCCGCGACTACGCCGACGTGACCCCGCTGAAAGGTATCTACTCCGGTGAGGGGTCCACCGATCTCGATGTCGTCGTGGAGATCACCCGGCTGGCCTAGTTCTCGGTGAACCCCGGGTATTCGACCTGGGTCGTCAGCCCTGGCGGGCGCACACCCCGGGGTGGACCTCCACCCGGTGTAGGTCCTCGCCGATCTCGATCTGGCGGTCGAACACGGTGGCGGCCAACGCGCGCCAGTCGTCTTCTTGTCCTGGCGCGATCGGCGGGACGTAGTGGGGCAGGATCAGGATGCCCACCCCGGCGCGGGCTGCGGTGTCGGCGGCCTGCTCGACGGTGGAGTGGTAGTCGCAGATGTCGCGGATGCGCTGCATCGGCATCGCTTCGACGAGGTCCTTGCGAATCACGGTGTGGACCAGAGCGCCCGCGCCGGCGGCCAGCGCGTCGAGGGTGGGGCATGGCACCGTGTCACCGGCGAGGACCACCGATGCGCCGTTGTGTTCGATACGGAAGCCGATGGTGGGGGCGACCGGTCGGTGGTCGGTGGGAGCGACGGTGATCGCGACGCCGTCGCGTCCCCACACCACGCCGTCGGTGACCTCCTCGACCTCGACCGGCGGCGGCGCCGTCAGATCAGCGTGGTGGGCGATGCGGTATCCGATGTCGGGGCCGAACGCCTTGAGCGTGTTCTCGACGACCTCGGCGGTCCCCGGCGGGCCGATGATCGGCAGCGGGGGCTGGTTGGGGGCGAAGTTGGACACCCACCGGCTGATCAGCACGTCACCGAGGTCGGCGATGTGGTCACTGTGCAGATGGGTCAGCAGCAGCGCGCTGATGGCGTTGGCGCCGATGCCCAACGCCGCGGTGCGCATCAACACTCCACGACCGCAGTCCACCAGGAAGGTTTGGTCGCCGGCGCGCACGAGCGTCGACGGGCCCGCGCGCCGCGCGTCGGGGATCGGGCTGCCGGTGCCGAGCAGAGTCACTTCGATCATGGCTTTCACCTAACCCTGTTTCCGCGCGGTGTGGGTGCCGGAAACGCCGATTTTGCGGGCGCGAATTGCCTACAGTTGACGGTGCGAAGTCTGACGGGCGGAGAGAGCCATGCGGATATCCGACGTGTTGCGCAACAAGGGTGCGACGGTGGCCACGATCACCCCGGAGACCTCGGTGGCCGGGCTGCTGACCGAGCTGTCGGTGCACAACATCGGCGCGATGGTGGTGGTGTCGCCGGACGGCGTGCTCGGCATCGTGTCCGAGCGCGACATCGTCCGCAAGCTCCATGAGGTGGGTGGTGATCTGCTGCGCCGTCCCGTTTCGGAGATCATGACCACGCTGGTGGCCACGTGCGGACCGGACGACACGGTGGACAGCCTCAGCGCTTTGATGACCTGCAATCGGGTGCGCCACGTCCCGGTCGTCGTCGATGGCCGGTTGAGCGGCATCGTGAGCATCGGCGACGTGGTGAAGACCCGCATGGAGGAGCTGGAGCGCGAGCAGCAGCAACTCCAGGCCTACATCACCCAGGGCTGACGAGGTGACGGCCGGCATCGAAGTCGACTTCGCGCGCAAGCAGGACGTGCCGGCGCTGGCCCGGGTGCTCGGCCGGGCGTTCTTCGACGATCCGGTGATGGAGTGGATGCAGCCTCACGACAAGCGCCGCGCCCGGGCGTTGCCGCGGATGTTCGCGGCCATGGTCCGACATCATTTCCTGGCCGGCGAGGGTGTCGAGGTGGCGCGGCGCGTCGGCGAGATGGGCGGGGCAGCGCTGTGGGATCCGCCTGGGCGCTGGAAGCAGACCGGAGCCGAGGAATTGCGCATGATGCCGCGGCTGCTGCTCGCGCTGGGCCGCCGGTCCGGGCGAGGGATGGCGATCTCCGAGCTGATGAAGCGTCACCACCCGGAGGAGCCGCACTGGTATCTGGCCGTGCTCGGCAGTGACCCGCACGTGCGCGGCGCGGGATTCGGAAAGGCATTGATGGAGTCGCGGTTGCGACGCTGTGACGCCGAGGGCGCGCCGTGCTACCTGGAGTCCACCAAGGAGTCCAACGTGCCCTACTACATGCGCTTCGGGTTCGACGTCACCGGAGAACTGGCGATTCCGGGCGGCGGCCCGACCATGTGGCAGATGTGGCGTCCGCCGGCCGGGTGAATCGTCGGTTCAGCTCCACGAGTAGTCGGCGCGCAGCCGCGCTGCGACCAGGTCGAAGATCTCGCGCTCCAGGATGGCGCCCTCGCGCCGGATTCCTTCCTCGGGGACGTCGAGGACCCGGTCCAGCCGCACCCAACTGACTCGGCCGTCGTAGTCCCAGGTTCCGCTGCCGATGCTGATCCAATTCGGGTCGTTGCGGTGATGGTCCTGGCTCGACAGCATCAACCCGAGCAGCACGCTGCGGTCTCGGCCCACCACCAGCACCGGACGGTCCTTGCCGCGGCTGGGGTCGTCTTCGTAGACCACCCAGGTCCACACGATCTCGCCCGGATCGGCGCGGCCGTCCAGGTCGGGGGAGTAGGCGATGCGGCGGGCCCGGTGCGCGGTCGGAACGAAGTTGCTCGACACCGGCCGGCCGGCGGGCAGGGCGGCGGCCGGTCCGGGCTGCTGGTTGGCCAGGGCGTCCAGGCCGATCCGCAGCCCCTGCTGCAGCAGCTTCGGGGCTTCGTTGAACACGAGGTTCTCGGTGTTCTTGATCAAGAACCGCTGGAACGTCTTCAAATACGACGACGAGGACGCCATACCCGCCAAGCATAAGGGGCGCCGCGGTGACGCGACGGCGGCGGAGGCCGGTGGACGGCGGTCTCCAGCCGTCCGGTCGCTGCCGTGCGAAGCGCTCGATTGTGTCGCCGGGGCCTGCGCTCGATACTCTGGTAGAGCCGCCCCAGGCTGTACCGACGCCCGTTCACCAGGAGATTCCCATCAGCAGCTTCGCCGACAAGACCTTCACCGCGCCGGCGCAGATTCGGAACTTCTGCATCATCGCTCACATCGACCACGGCAAGTCCACGCTGGCCGACCGGATGCTGCAGCTCACCGGGGTGGTGGACGAACGGTCGATGCGCGCGCAGTACCTGGACCGGATGGACATCGAACGCGAGCGTGGCATCACGATCAAGGCGCAGAACGTGCGCCTGCCGTGGGAGGCCAACGGGCAGCAGCACGTGCTGCATCTCATCGACACGCCTGGTCACGTCGACTTCACCTACGAGGTGTCGCGCGCGCTGGAGGCGTGCGAAGGCGCGGTGCTGCTGGTCGACGCCGCCCAGGGCATCGAGGCGCAAACGCTGGCCAACCTGTACCTCGCTCTGGACCGCGATCTGGCCATCATCCCGGTGCTCAACAAGATCGACCTGCCCGCCGCCGACCCGGACCGGTACGCCGCAGAGTTGGCCCACATCATCGGTTGCGAGCCCACGGATGTGCTGCGGGTGTCGGGCAAGACCGGGGAAGGGGTCGCCGAGTTGCTCGACGAGGTGGTCCGTCTGGTTCCGCCGCCCACCGGCGACGCCGACGCCCCGGCGCGGGCGATGATCTTCGACTCGGTCTACGACACCTACCGCGGCGTGGTGACCTACATTCGCGTCGTCGACGGCAAGATCGTGCCGCGCGAGCGGATCAAGATGATGTCCACCGGCGCCACCCACGAACTGCTCGAGGTCGGCATCGTCTCGCCGGAGCCCAAGGCGTCCGACGGTCTGGGCGTCGGCGAGGTCGGCTATCTGATCACCGGCGTCAAAGACGTGCGGCAGTCGAAGGTCGGTGACACGGTGACCTCCGCCCGCGGCGGTGCCAGCGAGCCGCTGACCGGCTACCGCGAGCCCAAACCGATGGTCTACTCGGGGCTGTATCCGGTCGACGGATCGGACTATCCCGACCTGCGGGAGGCGCTGGACAAGCTGCAGCTCAACGATGCCGCGTTGACCTACGAGCCGGAGACGTCGGTGGCGCTGGGGTTCGGGTTCCGCTGCGGATTCCTGGGTCTGTTGCACATGGAGATCACCCGCGAGCGCCTGGAACGCGAATTCGACCTGGACCTGATCTCGACGTCGCCCAACGTCGTGTACCGGGTCATCAAGGACGACGAGACCGAACTGACGGTGACCAACCCGTCGGACTGGCCCGAGGGCAAGGTCCGCACCGTGTTCGAACCCGTGGTCAAGACCACGATCATCGCGCCCAGCGAGTTCATCGGCACCATCATGGAGCTGTGCCAGTCGCGCCGCGGCGAGTTGGGTGGCATGGACTACCTGTCGACGGAGCGTGTCGAGTTGCGCTACACGCTGCCGCTCGGCGAGATCATCTTCGACTTCTTCGACTCGTTGAAGTCGCGCACCCGCGGCTATGCCAGCCTGGACTACGAGGAGGCGGGTGAGCAGGAATCGCAGCTCGTCAAGGTCGACATCCTGTTGCAGGGCGAGCCGGTGGACGCGTTCAGCGCGATCGTCCACAAGGACGGGGCGTTCGCGTACGGCAACAAGATGACCACCAAGCTCAAGGAACTCATCCCGCGCCAGCAGTACGAGGTGCCGGTGCAGGCTGCGATCGGTTCGAAGATCATCGCCCGCGAGAACATCCGCGCCATCCGAAAGGACGTGCTGTCCAAGTGCTACGGCGGTGACATCACGCGCAAGCGCAAACTGCTCGAGAAGCAGAAGGAAGGCAAGAAGCGGATGAAGACCATCGGCCGGGTGGAGGTTCCGCAGGAGGCCTTCGTCGCAGCGCTGTCGACGGATTCGACGGCCGACAAGCCGAAGAAGTAGCGGATCCCGGTCGTGAGCCCGTCGTAAGAGTTTCCGAAACTGGCGTGCGGGCCCGCGGCGATGCCGCCAGGATGATCCCCACGATGGTCGCCAACGTCGGCCAGCGGTGAGCGGGCAGGAGGACCGGATGCCGATACGTCGGGTGGCTGCGGCCGGCGCGGCCTGTCTCGCGCTGGCGGGGTGCGGAGCTCAGCCGGTCGACGACCGCCCGACCGTACGCATCGCGCCGGCCGTACAGCCGGCACAGGCGATTCCGCTCGGCGGTTTCCTCCCCACCACCGAGGATCTCGCGGCCGCGCTGGGCACCGGTCCGAACGGCTTCATGGGCCCGACAGTCGAGGGCGATGAGGACATGCTGCTGCGCAGTGTCGGCGAGGCTCAGGTGACGCCCGCGGACTGCGCCGGCGCCCCGTATCGGCTCCAGCAGACTGTCTACCGGGACAGCCCGGTGTTGTCGGTGGCCAGCGCCTCCTGGGCGGGCGGCGGATTCGATGCCGCCCCGGTCTCGGCCTATGTCGGTGTCGTGCAGATGGGCAGCGCCGCCGCGGCCCAGGATTTCTTCGCCACCACCACCGAGCGGTGGCGGCGCTGCGCAGGTCAGACGGTTGCGTTGCAGCAGCCGGGGTTGGGCAGCGGCGAGTTGAGCCGCGTCACCGATGTCGTGTTCGACGACAGCGTGGTCGCGGCGTCGGTGCTGCATGTCTCGGCCGGCGCCGAAGCGCCCACCGGGTTGCGAGCCGTCGGCGTCACCGGCGACTGCGTCGTCGACGTGGAGGTCGTCGATCCGCGCGCACCAGCGCGCGCGGACGGGGCGGTCACGGTGACGGAGTTGGTGTTGGACCGCATCGCGGCACAGCGGTGACGTTGCCAGCGTCGTACGGGACAATCACAAGGTGGCTCACAGCATCGGAATCGGTCGAATCTGTGCGGTCCTGACGACGTCGGCCCTGCTCGCAGGCTGTGTGTCCACGGTGGACGGCACCGCGGTGCGCGGCCGCCCCGCCGGTCCGCTCGACGTCCCGTTGTTGACGGAGTCTCAGCTGGACGGTTTGCTGCTGAGCATCGGTGAGCTCAACGGCATCATGGGTTCCACCCAGATGAAGGTGACCAGCGAGCTCGACGAGATGACCGACCACGCCGACGAGGTGTCGGATCCGGACTGCCTCGGTGCGGTGTACGGAGCCGAGGAGCCGGTCTACGCCGGCAGCGGCTGGACCGCCGTGCGCGATCAGGTGGCACGCGAACCCAACGACGACAACGAGCATTGGGTCGAGCAGACCGCGGTGCTCTACCCGGCTGCGGAGAACGCGCAAGGGTTCTTCGATGATTCCACCGCCACCTGGCAGGACTGCGCGAATTCCGCGATCGGCGTCGGCGACGGCGAATACCTGTGGCAGCTCGGTGAGGTCGAGAACGACGACAATCTGATCACCCAGCTGACCACGCAGGAGGGTGCCGACGGCTGGGCTTGCCAACACGCGCTGTCGCTCGTGTCCAACGTGACGGTGGAAGCGTGGGCGTGCGGCTACGCGGTCAGCGACGAGGCCGCGGAGATCGTCACGGCCATGGTGGACAACGCGGCAAAGTAGCGACCCGTTCAGCGACCGTTCACTGTCTGGGTTCTGATTGATCAGTTAGCGGGCATAACTTTCCCGCGTGGCTGAACAGACGACCTCTTCGCCCCCGACACCAGCAGAAGCCGTGTTCCTGGGGGACGACCGCAACTGGCATCTGACGTTCGGGCTGATGCTCGCCGTCGCGTTCGGCGCGTTCACGTGGTGGTCCTTCGGCTACGTGGACAGCTCCGCCAGCAAGGTCATCCTGATCACCGCCACCGTGCTGGGCATGTTCATGGCCTTCAACATCGGCGGCAACGACGTGGCCAACTCGTTCGGCACCAGCGTGGGCGCCGGCACCCTGACGATGAAGCAGGCGCTGCTGGTCGCGGCGATCTTCGAGGTCAGCGGCGCCGTCATCGCCGGCGGTGAGGTGACCGACACGATCCGCAGCGGGATCGTCGATCTGTCGATCGTGCAGATCTCCCCGATGGATTTCGTGTTCATCATGATGGCCGCGCTGTTCGCCGCGGCCTTCTGGTTGCTGTTCGCCACCCGGATGGGCTATCCGGTGTCGACCACGCACTCGATCATCGGCGGCATCGTCGGGGCCGCATTGATGCTCGGGTTCGTCACCGGTCAGGGCGACTCGGCGCTGGACATGGTCCAGTGGGACCAGATCGGTCAGATCGCGATCTCCTGGGTGCTCTCGCCACTGCTGGGTGGGCTGGTGGCCTACCTGCTCTACGGCACGATCAAGCGGCGCATCCTGACCTACAACGAAGAGGCCGACGCCAAGCTGGTGGAGATCCGCAAAGAGCGCATCGAACACCGCAACCGGCACAAGCAGGCCTTCGAGCGGCTCTCCGAGATCCAGCAGATCGCCTACACCGGCGCGATGGCCCGCGACGCGGTCGCGGCCAACCGCGGCGACTACGACCCCGACGAGCTCGAGAGCGACTACTACAAAGAGCTGCACGACATCGACTCCAAGGCCCGCTCGATCGACGCCTATAAGGCACTGCAGACCTGGGTGCCGTTGCTGGCAGCTTTCGGCGCGATGATCATCGCGGCGATGCTGCTGTTCAAGGGGCTCAAGAACATGCATCTGGGCCTGACCACGATGAACAACTACTTCATCATGGGCATGATCGGCGCCGCGGTGTGGATGGCGACCTTCATCTTCGCCAAGACACTCAAGGGCGAATCCCTGCCGCGGTCGACCTTCCTGATGTTCAGCTGGATGCAGGTGTTCACCGCGTCAGGCTTCGCGTTCAGCCACGGCAGCAACGACATCGCCAACGCCATCGGCCCGTTCGCCGCGATCCTCGACGTGCTGCGCAACGGTGATGTCGAAAGCGAAGCCGCCGTACCGCCGGCGGCGATGCTGGCCTTCGGCGTCGCCCTTGTCGCCGGGTTGTGGTTCATCGGGCGCAAGGTCATCGCGACCGTCGGCACCAACCTCACCGAAATGCATCCGGCGTCGGGTTTCTCTGCCGAACTGTCGGCAGCTGCGGTGGTCATGGGTGCCAGCGTGCTCGGCCTGCCGGTGTCGAGCACCCACATCCTGATCGGCGCCGTGCTCGGCGTGGGCATCGTCAACCGGGCCACGAACTGGAACCTGATGAAGCCGATCGCGCTGGCCTGGGTGATCACGCTGCCCGCCGCGGCCACACTCGGCGCCGTCGCGGTCGTGGCGCTGCGCGGGATTTTCTGACGCGGCGCTCCATCATTCGCGCGCGACGAAAACGACTCCGCGGTGCTCGTCGCGGCCCCACCGGCACATCCGGTCCAATTCGGCCAGGCGGATGGGTAGGTCGTGTGCGTCGACCCAGGTTTCTCCTCCCGGCCTGTCCAGCCACGGGTCCTGCACGACGACGAGTGTCTGCCCGTCGGAAGCATGGGCGGTGATCCAGTGCGGCTCATTCTGGCCGTGCATCGGGGTCTGGGTGATGAGCAGCAGTGCGATCTCGCCGACGGAGATCCGTTCGGCGACCTCGGCGATCTCGACTCGGTCGCCGCGCACCGTGACCCCGAGGTCGGCAGCGTGCTGCCGTGAGTCGTTCTGCAGCTCGATCCTGAATTCGCGGTCGAAGCCGCGGAATTCATCGATCAGCAGCGGGTTTTCGGTATCCAGCGCCACCTCGACATGCCGGTCAACGCCGAGATGGCGCTGCACTGCGACCGCCAGCCCGATCGGTTCGCAGGCCGGGAAATTGCTTGCGGTACGCCAGAAGTCGAGCTCGAGTCGGCGGTCACGGAGGTCGCCGGAGAATCCGGGCCGGCCGACGAGTTCGGCTGCCAGCAATCCAGCAACCGCTCCGCAGGTGAACTCGGTGCTCTGGGCGTAGTACCTGGGTTCGGTGTGTGGCAGCGGTGTCAACCACAGGGCATAGCCGTCGACGCCTGGATCGGGGTGGGCTCTCGGCTGCATTTCCACGAATCCCCGGGGCCGGGCGGCCTCGGGCAGCCCTGCATCGTGACGGATCTCCCACTTGACCACGGCCGCGCGCGCCTGTCGTGCCATCGCGATCACCGCATCGAGCATGGGTGTGAGCGCGGGTGCCTCGCAGCACCACAGATCGACGATCTTCAGTGCCGCGGTCGCGGGGCGACTGCTCACCAATGCGGCAGCGACGATGCGGTTGTCGTGTCTGAGAAGCAGCACCCGGGGGAGGTACTGTTCGCGCCGGATCCGCCAGCGCGCAGTCATGTCTGCATCGAGAAGCTCGGCCAGCTCCGCGGTGAGCAGTTCGGCGATGGCATCGGCACCTTCGGTGACCGACTGCTCCAGCACCGCCATGTCAGTGTCCTCCTTCGTGGCCGGCGTCGGCGACGACGGCCGGCCGGGTGTTCTCCCGTGATGACGCTGCCACCAGCAGCCTGGTGTAATCCTCTTTCGGGTGCGTGAGGACTTCGGCGCAGCGCCCCTGTTCCACCACACGGCCGCCGCGCAGAACCACGACCTCGTCGGCGATCATCCGCACCACCGCGAGGTCATGGGAGATGAACAACAACGTCAGTCCCAGCTCGTCGCGCAGTCGCCCGAGCAGGTCGAGGATCTGGGACTGGACCGAAACGTCGAGCGCGGACACCGACTCGTCGCAGATCAGCAGCTGCGGTCGGGGAGCCAGGGCGCGCGCGATCGCGATGCGCTGCCGTTGGCCGCCGGACAGTTCTGCCGGGCGTCGGCGCGCGTAGTCCGGCCCGAGTCCGACGGTGCTGAGCAGTTGCGGCACCTCGGTGGGGGAGCGACCGGCAACCCGCAGCGCTTCCCGCAGAATCGCGCCCACCGACATAATCGGATTGAGCGACGAGTACGGGTCCTGGAACACGATCTGCATCTGTCGGGGGACCCGGGAACGACGGCCCGGTGCGAGGGCTTCGCCCTCGAACTCCACCGTGCCGGTGTCGTGTCGTTCCAGTCCCGCGATGCAGCGTGCCAGTGTCGACTTGCCTGACCCAGATTCTCCGACCACCCCGACGACGCCGCCCGCGGGGATGCTGATCGTCACGCCGTCGAGCACAGGGCGTTCACCGAACGCTTTACCCACTCCGGTGACCCGGACCAACGGCTCGGCGGATCGACCGTCCAGGGGGCGCTGCGTCGGCATCCGGGAGTTGGGGTCGGCGTCGATGAGGGCCTGCGTATAGGGATGCTGCGGCGCGCTCAGAACGGTTCGGGTTTGGCCCCGTTCGACGACGACGCCGTCGCGCATGACCAACACTTCGTCGGTGCGTCCCCGAATCAGACCGAGATCGTGGGAGATCAGAAGCACTGACAACCGCCGCGAGATCTGGATGGACCGGATGAGATCGAGGACGTCGGCCTGGTTACTGGCGTCCAGGGCCGTCGTCGGTTCGTCGGCGATCAGGAGGCGGGGGTTCGCCGCCAAGGCGGCGGCAATGGCCACCCGCTGCCGCATGCCGCCGGAGAGCTGGTGCGGGTACGCCGCGGCGACGTGGGGGCCGAGTTTGACCTCGCCGAGGAGGTCGGCCACCGCAGCTCGTCTGAGTCGGCCAGGGGTTTCACGCAGAGTCCAGGCAATCTGATCGCCGCAGCGGTGGACCGGGGACAGGCTGGTGAACGGGTCCTGCAACAGCAGGGAAGCGGTCGCTCCACGCACTGACCGCCACGCGCGGGCGGTGCCGCTCAGGTCGACCAGAGTCTCGCCGATGCGCATGGATCCCTGCGCATGGAATCCGCGGGGCAGAAGACCGACGAGACTCGTGGCGGTCAGCGTCTTTCCGGAGCCGGATTCTCCGATGATGGCCAGCGTGCTGCCCGCCGGGATGTGGGCGTCCAGCGGCGCGACCATCGTGCCGCGCTGCCCCAGCACCGTCAGCTGCTCGATGTGGACGTCGCTCACGCCGTTGTTCCGTTCTGCGCCAGACGTTGTCCGAGCCAGTCGCCCACCAGATTGACCGTGCAGGCCACGAGAATGATCAGTATCGCGGGTACCACCACCGCGGCGGGGTTGTCGAAGACAATCTGCCGGTTGGCGGCCAGCTGGGCGCCCCAGTCCGCGGTGTCGGTGGAAACCCCGACCCCGAGGAACGACAGCGACGAGAACGCCACCAACGCGAAGGCGACATTGAGCATCACGTTGGTCACCACCAGAGTCGAGACGTTGGGCAGGATGTGGACGAACATCACGCGCCACCGCGGCATCGACAGCATCTGGGCGGCCTCGATATAGGGCCGGGTGGACTGCTCCAGTACCCCCGCGCGCACGATGCGGATGTCGGACGGTGAGAACAGGACCACCAGCAGGATGACGGTGACCCAGTATCCGCCACCGAGGACGCCGCCGACGACGATAGCGGCGAGTAACAGCGGGAGAGCCAACAACAGATCCGCCCATCGGCTGATCACGAAATCGACTGGCCCACGCTCGTAGCCGGCCAGCGTGCCCAGCAGGATCCCGATGAGCATCGATCCGACCGCGACACAGACCGGTCCCAGCAGGGCCGACCCCGTGCCCGCAACCGTCATCGCCAGCACGTCGCGGCCCAGTTCGTCGGTTCCCAGCAGGTGGCCCGGTGCGCCCGGCGCGACCAGCCCGGTCAGGATGTCCTGCCGCATCGGGTCGGGATAGACCAGCCTGCCGAAGAGCGCGGCGAGCAGGACCACGCCGAGCAGGACGGCTGATGCCGTCACCGACCAGGGCAGTCGCCGGCGCCACGAGATGAAGGGCCGGTCGAGGGCGGTCATGAGCCCCGCCTGCCGTGCTCACGCACCCGCGGATCGAGCAACAGATACGCCGAGTCGGCCAGCAGCGATATCGCCATGATGACGCAGGCCACCAGCAGTGTCAGCGATTGAACGACGGCGATGTCTTTGAACAGCACCGAATCTCGCAACAGCGTACCCAGTCCCGGCAGCGCGAAGGTGGCTTCGGCGAGCACGGTGCCGCCGACCAGAAAGGTCAGCAGCAGCCCGGCGCCGGTGGTGATCGGGATGGCTGCGTTGCGTAGGGCGATACGGAGCACGGTTGCTTCGGAAAGCCCCCGGGCGCGCGCAGCCGTCACGTAGTCGGTGTCGAGTTCGCGCAGCATCGCTGCCCGGGTCAGCTTCACCACGATCGCGCCGAGTCCCAGCGCCAGTGAGATCGCCGGCAGGGTCAGGTGCCGGATGGTGTCGAGCCCGCCGTCGCCGACGCCGTAGACCGGCAGCACAGGGATGACATAGGCGAAGACGAGCAGCAGCAGAAGTCCGATGGCGAACGTCGGCGCACTGAGCCCGATCACGGCGAGTCCGCTTGCGCTGCGGTCGATCCAGCCTCCGGCACGTACCGCGCTGAGTACGCCGAGAGGCACTGCGACGAGCACCGACAGCACGAACGCCATCGCGCACAACAACGCGGTCAGGCCTACCCGTTGCGAGATCGCCTCGCTGACCGGAACCTGCAGCCGCACCGATTCGCCGAGGTCGCCGTGGAGAAAGCCGCCCAGCCAGCGTAGGTACTGCTGGACTGCAGACTCGTCGAGGTGGTACTGCGCGCGGATCGCGTTCACCGCTTCGGGTGACGAAGGCCGGTTGCCGAGAAGGTTTTTCACAACGTCGCCGGGAGCCAGGTACAGCAACGCGAAGATGAGCACCGACAACGCCAGGAGTACGGCGACCGCGCCGAGAACGCGGATGCTCAGCAACCGGACCGCGGGCCAGGTCACTTGGGAGCAGCCCGGTAGAGCTGAGTCGGCCACGACGAGACGAAGGTGTACGGGCTGTTGGTGCGGATGCCGAGGTCGTCGGCGAACGCGGTGGCCGACTGGCCCCACCACAGCGGTACGTTGATGGCGTCGCGGGCTTGGAGGGTCTCTGCCTGCAGCAGCAGGTCGATACGCGCGTCGGGATCGGCTTCGGCGTTGGCGCGATCGAGCAGATCGGTGATCTCGGGATTGCTGTAGCCCGACGGGTTTCCCGGTCCGAGAAGATAATTCGGCAGTTCCGCGGGGTCTCCCGAAGTGGAGAAGTACCACATCAAGCCCACCCCGTGATCGGAGCTGGCGTCGAGGCTGGCGAGCCACTCCTCGATGGGCACCTCGCGGACGGTGAGGATGATGCCGAGGTCACCGAGTTGCTGGGCGAGCGCCTGCGCGGCCTTGCCGAGTTGTGGCCCGGTGTTGGGCGTGAGGATCTCGGTGGTGAAACCGTTCGCATGGTTCGACGCGGCCAGCGCCGCTCTCGCAGCGTCGAGGTTGTAGTCCCACTGCGGAACCGTGGCCAGCTCGGACCGTGCCTGATCCGCAGACACAGTGCTGACCAGTGACTCCGGTGTCATGATCGCCGTGGCGGGCTCGCCGTGCCCGCGCAGCAGCTTGTCGACGTAGGCGGAACGGTCGACGAGGTGTGCGAACGTCTCGCGCACCTTCGGGTCATCGAAGGGTGCGATGTTGGGGTTGAAGTACAGACCCACATAGGACAGGTCGTTGACGTAGTCCACCCGCATGGTTTGGAGCTTCTCCCACTGTGAGGTCTGCGCCAGTGGCACGTTGAAGGCCATGTCGAGATCACCGGACTGAGCGGCCACCAGGCGCGTCGACTCGTCGGGGACGAAGTTGACCCGGATGTTCTGCACTGCCGGCGCCTCGCCCCGCCAGGTGTCGGCGCGCCTGAAGCTGACGTGCGAGTCGGGGACGAACTCGGTGACCTGGTAGGGCCCGGTGCCCAGCAGCAGCGCACCCGGGGTGCCGACGTCGCCGTTGTGGCGCTCCCAGAATGCCTTAGAGGTGATGAAGGCGGTTCCCGCGGTGCTCATGTTCTTGGTGAACGCGGCGTCCGGCTTGGTCAGGCGGATGGTGACCTGCCCGTCGCCGCTCTGTTCGATGGTGTCGACGCTGGCCAGCAGACCCGAGAAGCCGGGCGAAGCCGTCTCGTTGCGGGCCTGTTCGAGGCTGAACACGACGTCCTCGGCGGTCATCGGTGTGCCGTCCTGGAACTGCACGTCGTCGCGCAGATCGAACACATAGGTGGTGTCGTCGGGTTGCTCCCACGATTCGGCCAGTGCCGGCTGCACCCGGCCGCTGTCGTCGATGGAGACGAGTCCCTCCTGGGTGATGGAGGCGACGTAGTAGTTCAGGATTCCGGACTCCTGCCCGACGTACAGGTTCGACAGCGACCCTGGCAGGGCCACGGTGATCTCGGCGATCTGTTCACCGGTGTCGGCGCCCACCGATTTCGGGGTGTCGGTGGCGGTGCCGCCGCACGCTGAGAGCGCCAGGGCTCCGACGACGGCGGCGGCGGTGGCGCGACCGGCGCGCCCGGAGGTCAGTAACGGCATGGGGGCACTCTCTTCGGTCGGATGCAGAAATCGGGGCGGTGACGAACTGGGGAAGCGGGCGCGGTGACTGTCACTGCGGCGGCGGGCAGTGAGGACTTCGTCGATATCGGCCGGCGCCGGCCGGTGGGATACCAGACCGCGCAGGGCGATGCCGATGGTGGGGCTGGCGGCCGCGTCGGCCAGGGTGACGGCGCTCGCGCGCCGGGTCATCGGTGGTTCGAGCGCGAAGGCGCGCACGCCGGTAGGCAACTCGATGCCCTGGAGTGAGCTTTCGGCGACGAACACGGTGCCGCGATCACAGCTCGCCAGCGACAACGCGGCGTCGGTGCGGCTCACCGCGGCGTCGCGGGTGTCTGCCGGACGCGCGATAGCAGCGGCGACGGCATCGCTGCATGTCCCCGAGCCGGTGATCCACGGTTGCGCCGCCAGCCGCTGCGGGGCGACCCGGTCGCCGTCGGTGTTCACCGCGGCGGTGGTGACGGCGACGATCTCTTCAGCGAACAGGAATGTCGACCTGGTGCTCGCGGCGCGCGTGCCGCCGCGATGTCGGCCGGGCCCGATGATGTCGAAGACGATGGCGAGATCCGCCCGCCCGCTCTGGACCGACGACACTGCGTGCTCGGAATCCGTGGATTCGGTGACGCCGACCTCGAGGCCGGGGAAATGGGTGGCGAGCCAAGAGGCCACCGGGGCCAGGATCACGGTGATCGCTTCGGGCGGTCCGACCAACCGGACGGCACCGGCGCGCCGTCCCAGCAGGCGGGACAGCTCGGTCGCGGCCGCGGTCAGACTTGCGTCGATGCGGGGAGCGTGCTCGGCCAGCAACGCCCCGGCCGGGGTCAGCCGCGCTGAGCGCGCCGCCCGGGTCACCAATGGGGTGCCGAGCCTGGACTCCAGCCGTTGCACGTGCTGGGTGATGGTGGGTTGCGTGTAACCGAGGGTGCGAGCGGCGCCGCTGATGGAACCGGTCTGGTCGATCGCCACCAGAATTCGCAACGAGTGCACGTCGAGGGCGCGGGTGAGCGCCTCGATCTCGGCCTGCACATCGTCCATGAGGCGAAGTCTGACACATCGATAGCCACTTGCAATGGCTAATCGTTAAGCCATTGTTAACAGTGATGGTTTGGCCGCGGCGCTGCCATACTGACGGTCATGAGCGAGCGCGATCCGTTGGCTGCCGTCGCCGAGCTGGTCCAGCGTCACCGAACCGATCTGATCGCGCTGTCCCGCTCACTGCACGCCGAGCCGGAGCTGGCGTTCGAGGAGCACCGAAGCGCCGCGAAGACTCAGACCCTGGCCGCCGAACGGGGATTCGAGGTCGAATCCGGCACGGGCGGGCTTCCCACGGCATTCCGGGCCGTCTACGGCGACGGTGAACTGGTGGTGGGGATCTGCGCGGAATACGACGCGTTGCCGGGCCTCGGGCACGCGTGTGGGCACAACATCATCGCCGCGGCCGGTGTCGGTGCGGCGCTGGCACTGGCCGAGGTCGCCGACATGCTCGACCTGACAGTGGTTCTGCTCGGCACACCTGCCGAGGAGGCCGGCGGCGGCAAGGCGTTGTTGCTCGAGGCGGGGGTGTTCAACGACATCGCCGCTTGTGTGATGGTCCACCCGGGTCCATTGGACATCGAGCGCCCCCGTTCGCTGGCGCTGTCGGATGTCGCCGTCACCTTCACCGGCCGGGAAGCCCACGCGGCCGTCGCCCCGTTCGCCGGACTCAACGCCGCCGACGCCGCCACCGTGGCGCAGGTGGCCGTGGGTCTGCTGCGGCAACAGCTGGAGCCGGGCCAGATGGTGCACGGCATCGTCACCGACGGAGGGCAGGCGGCCAACGTGATCCCCGCACAGGCGGCGATGCGCTACATCATGCGCGCGGCAGACAGCTCGGCATTGGAGCAACTGCGCCGGCGGGTCACGGACTGTTTCCGTGCGGGCGCGATCGCCGCCGGGTGTCAGTTCGATGTCGTTGACACCGAGCCGCGGTATCTCGAGTTGGCGCCGGACCAGTGGTTGTCGGCGGTCTTCGGCGAAGAGCTGCTTCGGCTGGGCCGTAAGCCTGTCGGGCCTGGTGAGCCGGCCGCGATCGCACCGTTTGGGTCCACCGACATGGGCAATGTGTCCCACGCGATGCCGGCGATCCATCCGACCATCGGCATCGACGCGCAGGGCGCGTCGATCCATCAGGCCGCGTTCGCTGCAGCGGCGGGCAGTCCCAGCGGTGATGCAGCTGTCATCGACGGTGCGGTGACGCTCGCACGCACCCTGGTGCGGCTCGCGCGGTCATCGGCTCAGCGGGACCGCGTCAGCGCCCTGAATAAGGCCCCTGAGCGGCCAAGGTAGGCCGGTCCGGTGGGGCCAGCCCGCCTCGCTCACATCGGGGCGTTGGCGGGCTGGAAGATCCCCGAGCTGTCGGCTTCCTCCTCGGCGCGGATCACGTGCACCACCGCGTTGATCAGTGCCAGGTGGGTGAACGCCTGCGGGAAGTTGCCCAGGTGCCGGCCGGTGCGCGGCTCGATCTCCTCGGCGTAGAGGTGCAGCGGGCTGGCGAACGACAGCAACCGCTCGCACAGGTGCCGGGCGCGGCTGATCTCGCCGATTTCGACCAGTGCCGACACCAGCCAGAACGAGCAGATCGTGAAGGTGCCCTCTTCGCCGGCCAGGCCGTCGTCGGTCTCCTCCACGCGGTACCGCAGCACCAGGCCGTCCTCGGTGAGCTCCTCGGCGATGGCCAGCACCGTGGCCCGGATGCGCGGGTCGTCGGGCGGCAGGAACCGGGTCAGCACGGCCAACAGCAGCGACGCGTCCAGGGCGTCGCTGCCGTAGCGCTGGGTCAGCACGCCGCGGGCATCCACGCCGCGCTCGAGGATGTCGGCTTTGATCTCCTCGGCGATCGCCCGCCACTGCTGGGCGTAGGACTTCTCGCCCTCCAGCTCGGCGAGCTTGGCGCCGCGGTCGAGCGCCACCCAGCACATGATCTTGCTGGAGGTGAAGTGCTGCGGCTCGCCACGCACCTCCCAGATGCCGCGATCGGGCTCGCGCCAGTGCTTGATCGCTTCCTCGACCTGCTCCTTGAGTACCGGCCACAACGTCTCGGGGATCTGTTCACGCGACTTGGTGTGCAGGTAGACCGAGTCGAGCATGGTGCCCCAGATGTCGTGCTGCATCTGGTTGTAGGCGCCGTTTCCGATCCGCACCGGTCGGGCGTAGTCGTAGCCGGACAGGTGGTTGAGCTCTTCTTCGACCAGGCTGCGTTCGCCGCCCACCCCGTACATCACCTGCAGCGGGTGTCGTTCGCCGTTGTTGGCGCCGGACACGTCGGCGATGAACGCGAAGAAGTCGTCGGCTTCGCGGTCCAGGCCCAGGGTGTAGAGCCCCCACAACGCAAAGGTGGAATCGCGGACCCAGGCATAGCGGTAATCCCAGTTGCGTTCGCCGCGCGGCGTTTCGGGCAGCGACGTCGTCGGGGCCGCCAGCAGCGCGCCGGTCGGGGAGTAGGTCAACCCCTTCAGCGTCAACGCGCTGCGCTGCAGATACGAGCGCCACGGGTGATCGGGGAAGTCGCCGACGTTGATCCACTGCCGCCAGGATTCACTGGTCTTCCACATCTTGTCGGCGGCTTCGTCGTAGGTCTGCGGCGCCGGATGCTTGGACCAGCTCAGCGCGACGAACACGTTGTCGCCCTCGTTGAGGCGGGTGCGGGCCCGGGCTTCGCGACCCTCCAGGCCGATCCGCAGGTTGGTGGTCAGTCGCAGGGTGGGGTGGGAGTCGGGGTTCTTGGTCGCCCGCGCGATGGCTTCGCCGTAGGCCTGCGCCGAGTACTCCCAGGTGGCGCTGGTGCGGTGGTAGTCGAACGACGGCTCGCAGTTCATCACCAGCTCGACCGTGCCGCTCACACAGCGCACCGTGCGCAGCAGGATGTGCTCGGCGTCCCAGTCCATCGGGGTGCGCCGGTGGGTCCGCGAGCGCGTCTCGAGGTCGTGCCAGGGACCCATGACCAGCGCGTCGCGCACGATCAACCAGCCGGTGTGGGTCTGCCACGTGGTTTCCAGGATCAGGCTGCCCGGAAGGTAGCGCCGGGCGGCGGGAACGGACACCCCGTAGGGACCCAGCCGGAAATGCCCGGCGCCCCGGTCCAGGATGGCGCCGAACACACTCGGGGAGTCCGGCCTGGGCACACACAGCCACTCCACCGAGCCCGCCGACGAGATCAGGCACGTGGTCTCGCAGTCGGACAGGAATGCGTAGTCCGCGATCGGGGGAAACGGGTTACGCAGCGTCGTGCCGGCGTAGTAGGGCTCCGGTGCGGGCAGGGCGAACGTGCCCTCGCCGCTGGACACCACTTCGCCGGACGCCTCGCTCTGGTGCACGACCATCTGGCCATCATCAACTGCCGGGCACCCTTGCGTCTACTCGGGGCCACGGTGTGTTGTGCGTCGTTCGCCGGTGCGGGCGCTGGGCATAGTCTGGCGGGATGGACGGGTTCCTCAGCTGGTGGGACGGAGTGGAGTTGTGGCTGTCCGGGCTGTCGTTCGTGGCGCAGACGGCCGTGGTGATGCCTGTGGTGCTCGCCGTGGCCTACGGCATCGCGGTGTTGCTCGACGGCGCTCTCGGCAACGGGATACGGCTGAGGGACCGGCTGCGACGCCCGAGTGGTGACGCAGGAGCCGACGACGGAGGAGACAGATGAGGGGCATGCCGCGCTCGCGGGTGACACTGGCGCTGGTCGCCTTGATCGTTCTGGTGATCGTCATGTGGCTGGCCACCCGCTGAGGATGCGGTTCTCGGCGACGTGGAAAACCGCTGCGGCACTTCTGCTTTCGGCGGTGGTGGTGTCGTCCTGCAGTGGCGGGTCCAGCCAGGCCGGTGGCGCGGATCCCGGGGTCGCCGACGCCGAGACCACCCTGAAGTTGCTCGCGTTCTCCGAGACAGAACCGGCGTGGACGACGGTGGAGTCGGCGTTCGGCGCGACGCCGGAAGGCGCAGAGGTCGCGGTCGAGGCCTCGTACGGTTCCTCGGCCGAGCAGTCCCGCGCGGTGGAGACGGGCACGACCGCCGACGTGGTGAACGTCGCCGTCGAACCGGACATCGCCCGCCTGGTAGAGGCGGGGAAGGTGGACGAGAGCTGGGATGCGGGCGTCACCAAGGGGATCCCGTTCGGGTCGGTGGTGAGCCTGGTGGTACGTCCGGGAAACCCGAAGAGCATCGGTGACTGGGGTGATTTGCTACGTCCGGATGTCGAGGTGATCACAGCGAGCCCGCTGAGTTCCGGCTCGGCCTGGTGGAACCTGTTGGCCCCGTATGCGTGGGCGAGCGGGGGCGGCCAGGACCGGCAGGCCGGGCTGGACTATGTCCGTGAACTGGTCACCGACCACGTCCGGTTGCATCCCGGCTCGGATCGTGAGGCGAGTGACGCGTTCCGGCGGGGCAGCGGCGATGTGCTGCTGACCTCGGAGGTCGAGGCGCTGAACATGGGCTTCGAGCAGGTTCGTCCACCGCAGACGATGAAGATCGAGAGTCCGGTGGCGGTGGTCAGTACCGGCCGGCACCTCGAGCAGGCGGTCGACTTCGTGAACTTCCTGTTCACTGCCGAGGCGCAGAAGCTGTGGGCCGAGGCCAACTTCCGACCAGTCGATCCTGGTGTCCTTGCCGACTACACCGACGAGTTCCCCGCGCCGCAGACACTGTGGACGGTCGACGAGCTCGGCGGTTGGGAGGTGGTCGAGCCCCAGCTGTTCGACGAGGACACCGGCGCGATCACCAAGATCTACCGCCAGGCCACTCGGTGAGGACTCCCGCACCGACCTCCACGTCGGGGCGGTGACGCCGACCGTCGGGGCCGCGCGGATCAGGCCAGGGCGAGGAAGAGCTTCTCGAGCTCGTCGACGCTCATCTCGCGCTGGCGCCCGTCGTTCTCGTCGGTGACGATGCACTCCCGCAGCCCGGTGGCAACGATCTTGAAACCGGCCCGGTCCAGCGCCCGCGACACCGCCGCCAGCTGGGTGACGACGTCTTTGCAGTCACGGCCCTGCTCGATCATCGAGATGACGCCTGCGAGCTGGCCCTGGGCCCGACGCAGGCGGTTGAGCACGGCGTTGATGGCCTCCTGGTCACCGACCATGATGGGCTCCTTCGATCTGGTGTTCAAGAACTTTGAACAGCTAGGAGTTTACGCTACCCACCGGGGTATGACCGGTGGGCGCGCGCCACTCAGGCCAGACCTTTGAGCATCAGGTTCCAGTACATCGCCGGCAGGCCGTACTTCTTCAGGTACCAGTAGGCCCGGTGCGGCTTGGTCGGGTCCAGCAGGGGCACCGACGGTTTCAGGTTGAACTCGTAGTCGAACTCGGCCAGCAGCATCTCGTGCGAGGACGTGACGATCGGGCACGATGCGTACCCGTCGTACCGCGCGCACAGGGTTCGTCCGCCCAGATAGGCATCGACGTTGTCGACCACCACCGGCGCCTGTTTGCGGATCGCGGCGCCGGTCTTGGAGTTCGGCGACGACCCGGCATCACCGAGTGCGAACACGTTGAGGTAGCGCACGTGCTGCATCGTGTGCTTGTCGATGTCGACGTAGCCGCCGGCCTGTCCGGTGGACAGCGGGCTGTTCTTGATCCAGTCCGGCGCCGACTGGTGCGGGACGACGTGGAGCATGTCGTAGCCCAGCGTGCCGTCCTCGCCGCCCTCGGCGACCGCCTGCAGCGTCACCTTGCGGCTCGCCGCGTCCACCGACGTCACCTCGGTGAGGGTGTGCAACGTGATGCCGTATTCGGCGATGACCTTGTCGAGGTTGTCCGCGATGGCGGGGATGCCGAAGATCCTCGGCGTGGGTACCACCAGGTGCACGTCGATGTCGTCGAGCACACCCGCACGCCGCCAGTGATCACACGCCAGGTAGGCGATCTTCTGTGGGGCGCCGGCGCATTTGATGGGGCCGGAGGGCATCGTGAAGACCGCGGTACCGGATCGGAGGTTCCTGATGAACTCCCAGGTGCGCGGAGCCAGATCGAACTGGTAGTTCGACGACACCCCGTCTCTGCCCAGCGCGTCGGCCGCCCCGTCGATGCGGTCCCAGTCGAGCTGGATGCCCGGACACACCACGAGCGCGTCGTAGGTGTAGGTCGCGCCGTCCTCACACGTCACGGTGTTGGTGTCCGGGTCGACGGCCGCCGCCGCGTTACGGATCCACGTGGCGTCGTGTGGCATCACGCTGGCCTCCGCGCGTTCGGTGTCGGCGGCGTCTGCCTGGCCTGCTCCGACGAGCGTCCACAGCGGTTGGTAGTAGTGCACGCTGGACGGCTCGATGACGGCGACGTCGGCGTGGCCCTTGCGAAGCAGACGCGCCGCGACGGTGATGCCCGCCGTGCCGCCGCCGATGACGAGGATGCGGTGGTGATGGGACTTCATTGTCTCGCTCTCCCTGTTTCGTTGTCGCTCAGGCGCTCTGGGTGACTTCTTCCCAGGCGTTGTATCCGCCCAGGATGTCGCTGACATCGGCGAAGCCGCGCTGCCGCAGCACGCTGGCCGCGACCGAGGAGCGGTATCCGCCCGCGCAGTAGACGACCGTCGGAGCGTCGGCGTCGAGTTCGTCCACCCGGTCGGGGAGTTGGCCGACCGGGATGTTGACCGCGCCCGGGATCATGCCCGCTGCGGCTTCGCCCGGGTTGCGGACGTCGACGATCTGCAGACCGCTGACCTCCTGGGCCCGCTCACCGAATGCCTTGGCGGTCAACCTGGAGGCGGCCCGCACCTGATCGGGATGGGTGAGCATCACCTTCTCGGGCTCGGCCAGGTAGCCGACCACGCGGTCGAATCCGATCCGTGCCAACCGGTTCTTGCCTTCGAGCTCCTGGCCGGCGTCGGTCATCAACACGATGTCGACGTCGGGTTTGACCACGGAGCCGGCGAATTCGGCGTACCGGCCTTCCAGCCCGATGTTGACCGCGCCGCGCAGGTGGCCCTGGGCGAACTCCTCGGGTGTGCGTCCGTCGACGAGCATCGCACCGCCGGCCACGGCGTCGAGCGCCTGCTGGTAGCTCATCGCGGGCGGCATCGCCGTCTCGTCGAGCAGGGCGCGGTCCTTGCGGTTGAGGATCGCGTCGTAGACGAAGTAGCTCGGCGCCGGCGGCTGGCCCTCGGTGACCATGGCCATGAACGAGGCCTTGTCGGCGGCCCGCAGAGCGTAGTTCCACTGCTTCTGATCGCCCATGGTGGACCACAGTTCGGTGGAAAGGTTCTTCCCGCACGCCGAGCCCGCGCCGTGCGCGGGGTAGACACGCGTGGCGTCGGGCAGCGGCATCAGCTTGTCGTGCAGCGAGTCGTAGAGCATGTCGGCCAGCTCGTCGCGGCTGAAACCGATGGAGGCCAGCAGATCGGGGCGTCCGACGTCACCGATGAACAGTGTGTCGCCGGTCAGCACGCCGTAGGGCACGGAGTCGCCGCCGTGTTCGTACACGACGATGCTCATCGACTCTGGCGTGTGGCCGGGGGTGTGGCGGAACTCCAGGGTCACGCCGTCGGGTCCGCCCAGTGCGTAGCGCTGCCCGTCGTCGACAGCCATGAAGTCGAACTCGGGCTTGGCCACGGAGGAGTAGACGATCGTGGCGCCGGTGGCATCGGCGAGCTCCAGGTGACCGGAGAGGAAGTCGGCGTGGAAGTGGGTCTCGATGACGAGCTCGATCGTCAGGCCGAACTTCTCGGCGTCGGCCACGTATTCGGCGACGTCGCGCTGCGGGTCGACGACGACCGCGCGCTTGGAGTCCTCGTCGGCGATCAGGTACGACGCGTGCGAGAGGCAGTCCAGGTAGTACTGGATGAACTTCATGATCTGAGCCCTTTCCGATATGACCGATATACCCAGGGGGGTATCAAACCGATAAGGATGAAGATATACCCCTAGAGGTATACGGTCAAGGGGGTGGGTTCGGCGTCACACCGGCTGGGCCGGCAGGAGGCGGTGCAGCACGTCGGTCAGGGTGACCACCGTGCGACCCGCCGCCGTATCGACCACGACCAGATGGTTGCGGGTTTCCCGCATCAACTTCAGAACCTCGTAGACCGGCGCGGCAGCGGCGACGGTCAGCACCGGGCGCATGAGCTGGCCCGCGGTACCCCGACCTGCCAGGCTGTCCCGGACGTGGACGACCCCGACCGGCTCGTCACCGTCGTGCACGACCAGCCGCCGGTGTCCGGTCGATTTCGAGGCACCCTGGATCTGTGCCGGACTCGCCGTCACGTCGACGGCGCTGTAGCCGGGGTGACCGGGCGCCAGCTCGCCGATGGTCAACGCCTGCAACTGCAATGCGCTGGTCAGGTTGGCGTGGTAGCGCTCGTCGAGCGTGCCGACGGTCGCCGAATGTTCGACGAGCTGGCGCAACGTGTCGGGATCCTGGGTGTCGGCCAGCTCGTCGACCGGATCGACGCCGACCCTGCGCAGGCACCAGTTGGCGGCATGGTTGAGGGCCTTCAGCAGCGGGCGGGTCAGGAACATGAAGGCGCGCATCGGAATCGCCAGCAGCATGGCGGAGCGCTCCGGATGCGCGATCGCCCAGGACTTGGGCGCCATCTCGCCGACCACGAGGTGCAGGAAGGTGACGATGAGCAACGCCAGCACGAAACCGCCCACATCGGCCAACCACGACGGTGCGCCGAATCCGCCGAGCCAGGGCGTGATCGCGTAGTGCACAGCCGGTTTGGTGATCGCGCCCAGCAACAGGGTGCACACGGTGATGCCCAGCTGCGCACCGGCCAGCAGCAGCGACAGTTCGCTGGCGCTGCGCAGCGCCGCCCGCGCGGAGGCCTTCGTCGCCGCGGCGTCCTCCAGCCGACTGCGCCGCGCGGCGATGAGCGCGAACTCGACGGCGACGAAGAACGCGCTGAGGCTGATCAGGACGGCGGTGACCGCAACCGTCAGCCACGGACCGTTACTCATCGCCGCTCTGCTCCTCGACGGTGACGAACATCGACGCCGGCACACGACGTTCGAGCGAGCGTATCTGTGTAATCAGCATCCGGTGCGCGGGTGCGTCATCGGTCACCAGATCTGCTGGGTCGCTCGGCAACTCGATCTCGACGGTGTCTCCGACCTCGGGCAGCGCGGCTGCGTGGGCGATCACCATGCCGGCCATGGTTTCGTAGTCACCGGGCGGCAGAGCCAGACCGAGGGCGCGTTCGGCCTCGTCGAGCGGAAGGTCGCCGGGTACCAGCCAACCGACCCCGTCGGCGGTGACCTGCAACTGCGTCGGCGAATCGTGTTCGTCGTCGATCTCGCCCACCAGTTCCTCGGCCAGATCCTCGATCGTCAGGACACCCGCGAACCCGCCATACTCGTCGATCACGACAGCCATCTCGTCACCTGCATCGACCAGCGCCTGCACCACGCTGGGCAGCGGCATCGTCTCCGGCACGACCACGGCGGGCCGGCAACGCTGCGCGGCGGTGTCGGCGCCGAGGGTTGTGCCGAGCAGGTCGTACAGGTGGATGACGCCCACGATGTCGTCGGCGTCCGCTCCCGACACCGGGTAGCGCGTGTGCCCGGTCGCCATGCGGCTGAGGACCACCGCGGCCGGTGTGTCGCCGGCGAAGGCGTCGACGCGCGAGCGTGGGATCATCGCGTGCTCGGCGGTGCTGGTGGGGAAGTCGAGGATGCGGTCGAGCAGCGCCGACAGGTCTGGCGGGATCTCCCCGGCGTCCCGCGACACCGCGACGATGTGCTCGAGATCGCGCGGTGTCGCCGAATGCTCCACGTCGTGCACCGGCTCGATGCGCAGCAGCCGCAGCAGCACGTTCGAGGACTGATCGAACAACCAGATCAGCCAACCGAACAGCTTCAGGTACAGCGTGGTCGACCATGCCAGCCAGCGGGCCAGGGGCTCGGGGCGGGCGATGGCGAGATTCTTGGGAAACAGCTCACCGAACAGCATCTGGATCACGGTCGAGACCGCGATCGCGACGACACCGCCGATCGCGACCGCGACCGCGGTCGGAATGCCCGAGCCGCCCATCAACGTCTCGGCGCCGCGCCCGATCAGTGGCTCGGCGGCGTAGCCGACCAGCAGACCGGTGACAGTGATGCCCAGCTGTGCGCCGGACAGCATGAACGATGTGCGCCGGGTGACGCCGAGCGCCCGCTCGGCCGCGGCATCACCGGACTCGGCGCGCGCCTTCAGCCGCGACCGATCGACCGCCATGTAGGCGAACTCCTGCGCGACGAAGTACCCCGTCAGCGCGGTGATGGCGGAAACCACCACCAGTCCCAACAAAATCGACAGCACGGCGGTCACCAGGTGACCGCCCACGGTAAGTGCGGAGGCATCGAGTCCTTGCTCGCCGAGGGACGTTGTGCCTCAACTGTACCGGGGGGCGACGAGTGCCCCTGTTCTCGTCAGGCGGCGACGCGCTCGGGCACCACACTGTCGAAACGGTCCAGCACCGTCTCGGCCACCTGCCGATGCGCACCCAGCGGCGAGGACATGGGGATTCGCTCCGACCGTGCGAACGCCGCCACCCGGTCGGTGATCCGGCCATGCGCCAGGAACCACGGCGCGATCACCAGCCGCGACGCCCCGCCGGACCGCAGGACCTCGGCGGCTTCGGCGGGCGTGGGATGAGGACCTGTGGCGAACGCCGTTGTCGCCGTCCACCGGGTCGTCAACGTCAGTTCGCGGGCCACGCCGGCAGTGCGCGCGTTGGCCTGCGCGTGGGAGGAGCCCACCGCGGTCACCAGCACCCCGACCCGCGGATCCAACCGGGACACGCCCGCGTGCTCCAGGCGCTGCCGCAGCACGTGGATCAACCGCTCGTCCTCACCGAGAACCTCGGCCTGGCGGGCGTCCGAACCCGACTCCGAGATCATCTCGGGAATGTCGACACGGGCGTGGTAGGCGTCCGCGAGCAGCAGTGGGACCACCACCGCCGCCCCCGGGACGACGGTGGCCAGCACGTCGCGCAGGTTCGGCGCGTTCTGTTCGCAGAACGCCACCCGCGCGTCCAAGCCTGGGCGCAACCGACGGATCGTCGCGGCGACTTCCCGCGCGTTGGCCGCCGACCTGGGATCGGCACTGCCGTGCGCGGTGAGGATCAGCGTCGGTGAACTCAAGAGACGTGCAGTCCGCATTCGGTCTTGGTCTGACCCGCCCAGCGACCGCTGCGCGGATCGGCGCCCAGGGCCGGCTTGTTCGTGCACGGCGCGCACCCGATGGAGGGGTAACCCTCGTCGACGAGGGGGTTCACCAGTATGCCGTGGGTGTCGATGTAATCCTGCATCTGCTCGTCGGTCCACGCCGCCAGCGGGTTGATCTTCACCAAACCGAAAGCCTTGTCCCAGCTGATCAGCGGCGCATTGGCTCGCGTCGGTGACTCCACCCGACGGATGCCCGTGACCCACGCGGAGTAGCCGCTCAACGCCTTGGACAGCGGCTCCACCTTGCGCATACCGCAGCAGGCGTTGGCGTCGCGCTCGAACAGGTTCTTGCCGAACTCGGCGTCCTGCTCGGCGACCGTCCGCTCGGGGCGGACGTTGACCACGTTGACGTCGTAGACGGCCTCGACGGCGTCGCGGGTACCGATCGTCTCGACGAAGTGATAACCGGTGTCCAGGAACAGGATGTCGACGCCCGGGCGCACCTTGGCGGCGAGGTCGACCAGCACGGCGTCCTGCATGTTCGACGCGACGATGTACCCGGATCCGTGGCCGAGTCCGCCGAAGTTCTCGTCGGTCCAGCGCAGCAGTTCCTCGGCGGTCGCGTCTGGGCCGAGTTCGGCGGCCCCGCGCTCTGCCAGCTCCTGCAGGTCTGCGTCTCGTGTCACCACAGTCATGTCACCGTCACCTCAGGTTCTCTGCTCTTCGCGCAAGCGCTCATCGAAGGTCCGCGTCGTCGGCCCTCAGGGCCCAGGTGGCAAAACGCTCGCCCTGCTCCCTTTGTTTCACGAAGTTGCGCACGACACGCTCGACGTAGTCACCGAGTTCGCTGGAGAGCACCTTGTGCTGGCGCAGCTTGCGACCGAAACCGCTGTCCAGGCCCAGGCTGCCGCCGAGATGGACCTGGAAACCCTCGATGGGGCCGTCACCGTCGTCGACCATCTGGCCCTTGAACCCGATGTCGGCGACCTGAATGCGGGCGCAGGAGTTCGGGCAGCCGTTGATGTTGACGGTGACCGGCACGTCGAGCTCAGCATTGATGTCCTCGAGCCGCTGCTCGAGTTCGGGCACCAGTGTCTGTGCCCGCTTGCGGGTCTCGGCGAACGACAGCTTGCAGAACTCGATGCCGGTGCAGGCCATCAGGTTGCGCCGCCAGTGCGACGGCGTCGACGGAAGACCCAACGCGTCCAACCCGGCGCGCAGCTCGTCGAGTTTGTCGTCGGGCACGTCGAGGACGATCAGCTTCTGGTAGGGGGTGAAGCGGATGCGGTCCGATCCCGCCGCCTCGGCCAGGTCGGCGACCTTGCTCAGGATGGTGCCCGAGACGCGTCCGGCGATGGGCGCGACCCCGACGGCGTTGAGGCCGTTACGCAGCTTCTGCACCCCGACGTGGTCGATGGGGCGGGCCACCGGGTCCGGAGCGGGGCCGTCGATCAGCGGGCGCTTCAGGTACTCCTCTTCGAGAACCTTCCGGAACTTCTCGACGCCCCAGTCCTTGATCAGGAACTTCAACCGCGCCTTGGAGCGCAAGCGGCGGTAACCGTAGTCGCGGAACGCGCTGACCACTGCTTCCCAGACGTCGGGCACCTCGTCGAGCGGCACCCAGGCGCCGACTCGCTGGCCGAGCATCGGGTTCGTCGACAGCCCGCCGCCGACCCACAGGTCGAACCCGGGACCGTGCTCGGGGTGATTGACGCCGATGAACGCCACGTCATTGACCTCGTGCACGACGTCCTGCAGACCGGAGATCGCGGTCTTGAACTTGCGCGGAAGGTTGGACAGCTCCTTCTTGCCGATGTAGCGCTGGACGATCTCGTCGATCGCGGGGGTGCCGTCGATGACCTCGTCGAGCGACTCACCGGCCAGCGGCGAGCCCAGCACGACACGGGGGCAGTCGCCGCAGGCCTCGGTGGTCTGCAGGCCGACTGCGTCCAGGCGCCGCCAGATCTCGGGCATGTCCTCGACGCGGATCCAGTGGTACTGGATGTTCTGGCGGTCGGAGATGTCGGCGGTGTCGCGGGCGAACTCGGTCGAGATCTCACCCAGCGTGCGCAGCGAGGCGGCGGTCAGCGCGCCGCCGTCACTGCGGACCCGCAGCATGAAGTACGAGTCCTCGAGCATGTCGGTGTTCTCGTCGCCGGTCCAGGTGCCGTCGTAGCCCTGCTTGCGCTGGGTGTAGAGCCCCCACCAGCGAAAACGGCCACGCAGGTCGCCCTTGTCGATGGACTCGAAGCCGTTCTTGGCGTAGATGTTCTCGATGCGGTCCCGCACGTTGAGCGGATTGTCGTCCTTCTTGGACTGCTCGTTGGCGTTGAGCGGCTCGCGGTAGCCGAGTGCCCACTGGCCCTCACCGCGGGGGCGCTTGGCGGGCTTCTTGGCTGGGGCGTCGGCCGGATTGGTCTTGGCCGGCGAGCCGGCCGGATTGGTCGTCGTCATCGGTGGGCTCCTGGTCGGAGCCGGCGTTCAGATCGCGCGTGGTCACCGGGGGGCTGTCCGGCGGCGCAGATCCGGCGGCCAGCTGAAAGGTCAGAAAAGTGGCTGGGTTGTCCGTGATCCGGCGATCAAGACAGACAGCAACAGCTGCAAACGCGCTTGAAGTCGACATGGCGGCGTGCCACGAGCGCGACCCTGCGGGCGAAGCTGTGGTTTGCAGTCACGTACCCGATTGTGCCACGAATGCGCCACCTGCCCTAATGGGGCGGCTGCCAGACTGGACACGTGAGCGTGCATTCGCAGGTGCGAGACGGTGTACTGCCGGATCTGTCGGCGCAGGCGGGCCACCCCTTCGGGGTGTACATCCACGTGCCGTTCTGTGCGACGCGGTGCGGTTACTGCGACTTCAACACCTACACCCCCGGCGAACTGGGTGGCGCGAACCCCGACGGTTGGCTGGCCGCGCTGCGGACTGAACTTCGGCTCGGTGCTGCCCACTTGCGCACCGCCCCGGCGGCCGACACCGTTTTCGTGGGTGGCGGCACGCCGTCACTGCTCGGCGCTGCCGGGCTGAGTGCCGTCCTCGACGCGGTGCGGGAGAGCTTCGGGCTCGCCCCGGATGCGGAGGTCACC
>CAXEZH010000038.1:0-6406 GCA_964000695.1 uncultured Mycolicibacterium sp.
CAGTCGATCGAGGCGCTGGCCCGCCTGCAGGTCGTGTGCTTCGACAAGACCGGAACGCTCAGCGAGAACCGGTTGCAGGTGAAGACGGTCTTCCCCGTCGACGGCTGCACCGCTGAGCACGCTCTGGACGCGGCGCTGACCACGATCTTCATCCGGCCCGGCCACCGCGCCCACCACGCCACCGACGATGCCATCCGCCGAGCTGTCCACGGCGATGGCGACGCCGCGGCCATGACCACCATCGAACGCGACGCATTCCTGCCGTTCCAGGCGGGCCGTCCGTTCGCGGCGGCGATCACCGGCACCCGCCTGACCATCAAGGGCGCCCCTGAGGTCCTGGCGTCAGCGCTGGCGCACGCCAACGGTCCGGTGCAGGCCGCGATCGACGACATGGCCGCCCGAGGGCTACGGGTGATCGCGGTGGCCGAACGTCAGCTGACGCGGAAGCAGGCAGCCGCAGCGGCCGCCGATGCCTCCGTGTTCGAGCAGTTGTGCCGCGCAGAACTGACGCCGATCGGTCTACTCGGACTGGCCGACACACCGCGGGCCAGTGCGCGTCAGGTCCTCGATGAGCTGGGCGACCGGGGCATCGGGATCCGGTTGATCACCGGCGATCACCCCGTGACCGCGACGGTGATCGCCGGTGAACTCGGTCTGTCCGTCTCGGCCGATCAGGTGCTCACCGGCCCGGAATGGGAAGCCATGTCCGCCGAGGAGCGCGCCGCGGCGGTGCAGTCACATCTGGTGTACGCCCGCATGTCGCCCGAGCACAAGATCGACGTGGTGCAGACGCTCGAACACATCGGCCTGGTGACCGCCATGGTGGGCGACGGCGCCAACGACGCCGCGGCGATCCGGGCGGCCAGCGTCGGGGTCGGGGTGGCCGCGCGCGGCAGCGATCCCGCGCGCACGGCCGCCGATCTGGTCCTCCTGGACGGACGCATCGAGGCCCTGATCGACGCGCTCGACGAGGGTAAGCAGCTGTGGCGCCGGGTGCATTCGGCCGTGTCGATGTTGCTGGGCGGCAACACCGGTGAGATCGCCTTCGCGCTGTTGACCAGCGTGCTGACCGGACGCTCGGCGCTCAACGCCCGGCAGATGTTGCTGGTCAACATGCTCACCGACGCACTGCCCGCCGCGGCGCTGGCGGTCAGCCGGCAGGCGGCCGGAACCGAGCCACTCGAGTTGGACGAGGGGGCGATGTGGCGCGCGATCGGCGTACGCGGTGCGGCGACGACGGTCGGAGCCGGCGGCGCGTGGCTGATGGCGAGCGTGACGGGCACCTCGCAGCGCGCCTCGACCGTCGCACTGATCGGACTGGTGTCCACGCAACTGGCACAGACGCTGGTCGACTCCCGCAGCCCCCTGGTGGTGGTGACTGCGCTCGGTTCGTTCGCCCTGCTGACGGGCATCATCAGCACCCCCGGCCTCAGTCAGGTGTTCGGCTGCACACCAGTGGGGCCCCTCGGGTGGAGTCAGGCATTCTCGGCGACCGCGGGGGCCACCATTCTGTCGACGACCGCGCCGGCGCTGCTCAATCGAGCGACCGACGCGATCCGCACGCGGGTGGCCGACCTCGTCGACGACCGGATGCCGGAAGGGGGATAATACGCGTCCGGTGCTCGCTTTCCCAGTAATTATTCCGGCACGTATCGCCTATCGCTGTAAAACTTCTGTAAGATGATCGTGCTCCGCGTCTTCACGTCGGCGGCGGTCCGGATGCGCTGCAGCAGCGCCTCCAATGCGCGCGCCGAGGCGACGTGCACCAGCAGCACATAGTTGTCCTCGCCGGCCACCGAGTAGCACGCCTCGATTTCGGGGATGTGTTCCAGGCGGGCGGGGGCATCATCGGGTTGAGAGGGATCGAGAGGGGTGATCGCGACGAACGCCGACAGCATGGCGCCCACCGCCTCGGGGTTGATGCGCGCGGTGTATCCGGCCACCACCCCGCGCGATTCCAGCCGTCGCACCCGCGCCTGCACCGCCGACACCGACAACCCCGCCGTCGCCGCAAGATGCGCCAACGTCGCGCGACCGTCGACCACCAACTCCCGGACCAGCGTGCGGTCGATCTCGTCGAGTTCGCCGTCGCCCATGGGCGCACTGTATCCGAGCACTGCACGGACCCGCGCCGACCAGCCCCATCACACCCACCAGAAAGCCGGCCACCCATGAGCACCGCCGTGTCCACCGCCCTGCCGACCGCCGACGAACTGCGCTCCCGCGTCCGCGACGCACTGGCTTCCGTCGGCGCGACGGTCGAACTCGGCAGCCCCAACGACGGCGGCCTGCCCGCGAGCACCCCGATCACCGGCGACGTGCTGTTCACCGTCCCCGAATCGACGCCTGCCGACGCCGACGCGGCGATCGGCCAAGCAGCGGAGGCGTTTTCGGCGTGGCGGGTGACGCCGGCGCCGGTGCGCGGAGCGCTGGTGGCCCGGCTCGGGGCACTGCTCGTCGAGCACAAGTCCGCGCTGGCGGCCCTGGTCACCATCGAGGCCGGCAAGATCACCTCCGAAGCCGCCGGCGAGGTACAGGAGATGATCGACATCTGCGACTTCGCCGTCGGGTTGTCGCGCCAGCTGTACGGCAAGACCATCGCCTCCGAGCGGCCCGGGCACCGACTGATGGAAACCTGGCATCCGCTCGGTGTCGTCGGCGTCATCACCGCCTTCAACTTTCCGGTGGCGGTGTGGGCGTGGAACACCGCCGTCGCGCTGGTGTGCGGGGACACCGTGGTGTGGAAGCCTTCTGAGCTCACCCCGCTGACCGCGGTGGCCTGTCAGGCGCTGCTCGAGCGGGCCTGCACCGACGTCAACGCACCCGCGGGCGTGAGCCGGTTGATCCTGGGCGGCCGCGAGGTCGGCGAGCGCCTGATCGACGACCCCCGGGTCGCGTTGGTGAGCGCCACGGGATCGGTACGCATGGGTAAACAGGTCGGCCCCCGGGTCGCCGAACGCTTCGGCAAGGTCCTGCTCGAGCTGGGCGGCAACAACGCCGCGATCGTGACCCCGGCTGCCGATCTGGACCTTGCAGTGCGCGGCATCGTGTTCTCCGCCGCCGGCACCGCGGGACAGCGATGCACAACGCTGCGCCGGCTGATCGTGCACTCGTCGGTCGCCGACGAGCTGGTGTCGCGGATCGTGGCGGCGTACCGGCAGCTGCCGGTGGGCGATCCGTTCGCCTCGGACACTCTGGTGGGGCCGCTGATCCACGAGACCGCCTACCGCGACATGGTGGGCGCGCTGCAGCGGGCGCGCGACGAAGGCGGCGAGGTGACCGGCGGGGAGCGTGTCGACACCGGCGCCTCCGAGGCATTCTATGTCGAACCCGCCGTGGTGCGGATGCCCGGCCAGACCGCCATCGTGCACACCGAGACGTTCGCGCCGATCCTCTACGTGCTGACCTATGACACGCTCGACGAGGCCATCGCATTGAACAACGCGGTGCCGCAGGGGTTGTCGTCGTCGATCTTCACCACCGATGTGCGGGAGGCGGAGCGCTTCCTGGCTGCCGACGGTTCGGACTGCGGCATCGCCAACGTGAACATCGGCACTTCAGGTGCGGAGATCGGCGGCGCGTTCGGCGGCGAGAAGCAGACCGGCGGCGGTCGCGAATCCGGGTCGGATGCCTGGAAGGCCTACATGCGACGAGCGACGAACACGGTCAACTACTCTTCGGAGCTGCCGCTGGCCCAGGGTGTGCATTTCGGCTGAGCAACTGTTCGGCCAGTTCCGCACCGCGGGCAGCGCCGCCGGCCCGGCGGAATCCTTCGGCCACCCGGCGGGCACCGGCCATCATGCTCCGCGCCTGGTTGATCTTGGCTCGGAGACGATTCGGGGTCATCTTCTTCGACGGTAGCCGGGTTCCGCTGCCCGACACCTCTACTCGGCGCGCGACCTCGAACTGGTCACGCCCGTAGGGCACCGCGCATACCGGCACCCCGTGAGACAGCGCCTTCTGAGTGACGCCCATGCCGCCGTGGGTCACCGCGCATACCGCGCGTTCGAGCACCGCAGCGTGCGAGATGAACTGACGCACCGTCGCATTCGGTGCGGCCAGGCCGGCCGGCACCCCGGTCGGAACGCTCGCCACCACGTGGACGGGTTCGTCGCGCAGCGCCTGGATCGTCGCGGTGACGAGCGCGGTGTCGTTCTGACGCTCCGATGATGTCGAGACCAGCACGATCGGGCGGTCGATCGATGCCAGCCAGTCAGGTGTTTCGTTCACCGGCGAGTCGAGGCTGCACGGCCCGATCAGCGCGATTCGCGAACCCCAGTTGTCGCGGGGGTATTCGAACGGCTCGGCGGTGGCCACCAGCGTCAGCGGTGGATGGGTGACGACGTCGGTGAGGTCGCTCAGCGTCGGCAGGCTGAGGCCGGCCCGTATCACGTTGGTCCTGGGCAGGATCAGCTTCTCCATGCCACCGGTGACCAGCGGCCGCACCGCCGCGTCACGGAGGCGTCCGAGCGTCCCGGACAGCGGCCGCAAGCCGGGGCCGAACGGCGGCACTCCTGGCGACGGAAGATAAGGTACGTAGGGCCAGAACGACAGCCACGGTACGCCGGCGGCCTCGACTACCGCCGCCGCGCCCCAGCAGTTCGCATCCACGACAACGAGATCGGGGTGCGTCGCGTCCATCGCTGCGCGGATGTCGTCGATCTCGAACGGCGCTCGGCGGGCGAAGGTCTCGAGCGCGACGCCGAGGGCCGCGCGAGGATTCCGAGCTTTCCAGTCGTCGAGGGTGATGCCTTCGATGCGGCTGTCGATCGGCGCGGCCTTGATCCCCAGGCGTGCCGCAGGTTCGATCCCCGCGCGCAGCGTGCGGACGCTCACGTCGTGGCCACGGCGGGCCAACTCCGCCGACAGAGCGCTGATCGGGAAGGAATGCCCCAGCGCGGGTGAGGTGTAGGCGAGAATCTTTGCCATCATGGTTCTTTCGTGATCAGCGGCCGCAGCATCTCGTATACGGCCAGTTCGGTTTGCGCGCGGCTCAGCCCGGCGGTGAGCCGCAGGTTCTCCCAGGTCCGCAGGTCGCAGATGCAGCAGATCTGGGCCAGCCGCCGCGAGCGCCGAGCCGCGGGCAGACCGGCGAGAGCGTCGGCGAAGACGTCGCGGCACCAGTTGCGGTGATAGGTCCGTCCGGCATCGAGGGTGGTCCGCAGGCCCGGTGTGCGGGGCTCCTCGGCCAGCATCTTGAGCATGAGGGCCCCCCACTGCTCGTAGTGGGCGGCAAGGTTGGTGATTGCCTCGCGGGCACCGAGGCCGACCGCGGCGCCCCGCTGGCCGAACACCTCACTCGCGAACTGCTCGATCGCCGCGTCGAACACCCCGTCCTTGTCACCGAATCTGCGCAGGACCGTCTGCACCGTGACCCCGGCGCGCGCGGCGATGTCGGCCAGCGTGATGTCGGCGACGGGCTTGTCCTCGAAGAGTTCGATGGTGGCGGCCAGGATGGCTTCGGCGGTGCGGGCCGTCGAAGCCGCCCGCGCCGTCATCTGGTAGCCGCGCGCTTTCATGTTAATCAGGTTAACACCAAATTCGTTGGACGGTCCAGAGCTTGCCCCGCCGAGCCCGGAACGGTAGGCACAGAGCATGGATCTCGCGGGCAAGGTCGCCGTCGTCACCGGCGGAGCATCGGGTATCGGGCGGGCACTGGCCGCACAATTGGCCGAGCAGGATGTGCGAGTCGTGGTCGGTGACCTGGACGAGGCCGGTGCACATCAGACCGCCTCCGACATCCGGGCGGGCGGCGGCCACGCCATCGCCCTGCGGTCCGATGCCGCGGACACCGATGACATCGAAGCGCTGCTTCGGCTGGCCGGCGACGAGTTCGCACCCGTGGACATCTACGTCGCCAACGCCGGGATCATCGGGGCGCCCGCACTGGGCTCCGAGGCCGACTGGGATGTCACCCTCGAGGTGAACCTGCGCGCCCACATCCGCGCCGCGCGCCTGCTGGTGCCGCATTGGCGTTCGATCGGCGGCGGCTACTTCGTGTCGGTGGCCTCAGCCGCGGGCCTGCTGACCCAGCTCGGCGCCGCGGGCTACGCGGTGAGCAAACACGCCGCGGTCGGGTTCGCCGAATGGCTGGCGATCACCTACGGCGACGACGGCATCGGGGTCAGCTGCGTCTGCCCGCTGGGTGTGGAAACGCCTCTGCTGCAGAACATCCGCGGCATCGACGACGCCGACGCCCGGCTCGGGGCCTCGGCGATCGAACACTCGGCGGCGGTCATCGGCGCCGAGGACGTCGCGACGGCCACTCTCGAGGCGATGCGCGCCGACCGGTTCCTGGTACTCCCCCATCCCGAGCTGCTCGAGATGTACCGGCACAAAGGGGCCGACTACGACCGGTGGATCGCCGGGATGCGCCGCTACCAGCGGACGCTGCGCAACGGTTAGC
>CAXEZH010000039.1:0-10468 GCA_964000695.1 uncultured Mycolicibacterium sp.
CGGCGGCGATCGGCATCGGCGTCGCCTACCTGGCCGGGGTGACGCTGCTGCCGGCGATCCTGGTGCTCGCCGGGCCGCGCGGCTGGGTCAAACCGCGGCGGGAACTGACCGCCCGGTTCTGGCGCCGTTCCGGTATCCGGATCGTCCGGCGGCCGGTGCCCCACCTGGTCGCCAGCGTGCTGGTGCTCGCGCTGTTGGCCGGGGGCGCGACGCTGGCCACCTTCAACTACGACGACCGCAAGGCCGTCGCGGACTCCGCGCCCAGCTCGGTCGGCTACGCCGCCCTGGAACGCCACTTCCCGATCAGCCAGTCGATCCCGCAGTACGTGCTCGTCCAATCGCCGCACGACCTGCGCACCCCCCAGGCGCTGGCCGACCTCGAGCAGATGGCCTCCCGCATCGCCCAGCTGCCAGACGTCGCCCGGGTCATGGGCGTCACCCGCCCGCTGGGTGAGGTGCCCCCGGAGTTCCGGGCGACGTTCCAGGCGGGCATCGTCGGTGACCGGCTGGCCGCCGGTTCCGCCCAGATCGGCGAGCGCTCCGGAGACCTCAACGAACTCGCCGACGGGGCGAACACGCTGGCCGACACCCTCGACGACGTGCGTGCCCAGGTCGACGAGATCGCGCCCAGCCTGCAGAGCCTGATCGGCACGTTCTCGTCGGTGCGCGCCGAGTACGGCGGCGAGAAGCTCGTGCGCGACGTCGAAACCGCGGCCAAGCTCGTCGACAGCGTCAACAAGCTGGGCCTGTCGATGGGGGTCAACTTCCGCGCTGTGCGGGACATGTTCGCCTGGATCGGTCCGGTGCTCACGGCGCTGCAGGGCAACCGTGTGTGTGACGCCAACCCGTCCTGCGTCGAGACCCGCGCCCAGTTCGAGAAGGTGATCGCCGCCCGCAACGACGGTCGCGTCGACGAGATCAACCAGCTGGCCGGCGAGCTGCAGGGCGTCGACGACCGCCAGAGCCTGACCGCCACCGTGAACAAGCTCAACGATGCGCTCGCCACGCTGACCGCGGCCGCAGCCGACCTGGGGCTGGACTCGCCCGCCGGTGCGCAGGCCGGGCTGGCCGACGTGCAGGACGGCGCCGACCGGCTGGCCGACGGCAGCCGTCAGGTGGCGGGTGGCGTCGATCAGCTCGTCGAACAGATCAAGGTGATGGCCGCCGGCCTGGATCAGGCCTCGGCGTTCCTGCTGACGATGCGCGCCGAGGCGTCGGGTTCGACGATGGCCGGGTTCAACATTCCTGCCGAGGTGCTCAACGCCGTGGAGTTCCAGCAGGCCGCCGAGGCATTCCTGTCCCCGGACGGTCGATCGGCGCGCTACCTGGTGCAGACCGAGCTGAATCCGTTCAGCCCGGAGGCGATGGACCAGGTCAACGTCATCAGCGACGTCGCCCGCGGCGCGCAGCCCAACACCACCCTGTCCGACGCGTCGATCTCGATGGGCGGGTTCCCCGCCGCGCTGCGGGACACCCGCGACTACTACGAGCGCGACATCCGTTTCATCATCATCGTGACGTTGATCGTCGTGCTGTTGACGTTGATGGTGCTGCTGCGCTCGCTGGTCGCGCCGTTCTACCTGGTGGGCTCGGTGGTGTTGTCCTATTTCGCGGCCATCGGCATCGGTGTGCTGTTCTTCCAGGTGCTCCTGGACCAGCAGCTGCATTGGAGTGTGCCGCCGCTGGCGTTCGTGGTGCTGGTGGCCGTCGGCGCGGACTACAACATGCTGTTCGTGTCGCGGATGCGCGACGAGTCACCGCACAGCGTGCGGTACGGAGTAATCCGCACTCTGGGCTCCACCGGCGGGGTGATCACCGCGGCGGGGCTGATCTTCGCGGCGTCGATGGCCGGGCTGTTGTTCTCCAGCATCGGCATCGTGGTTCAGGGCGGGTTCGTGATCGGGGTCGGCATCCTGCTGGACACGTTCGTCGTCCGCACCATCACGGTGCCCGCCATCGCCGCGCTGGTGGGCAAGGCGAACTGGTGGCCCTCCAAGCCCCCGCAGATCGGACCGCGCCGGTCCGCGTCGCGGGCGCCGGCAGAGATCGACTGACCGAGGTCGGCAGTGCTGCGCGATCCATGTGAAACTACGAGACCGAGGCCCTCGCCTGTGCCATCCCTTATGACTCGACGAGCTGATACGGACCCATCGTGACGACAACGTCTGAGTCGACGATCCTGTCGATGTTGCACGGTCGTGCCAGTCTGCGTCCCGAGGAGATCGCTTTCACGTTCACCCATTACGACCGCGATCCCGCCGGTGTCGCGGAGAGCCTGACGTGGTCGCAGTTGGCGCGACGGACGATGAACGTGGCCGTGCAGCTGCGGCGGCACGGATCGGCCGGCGACCGGGCGGTGATTCTGGCCCCGCAGGGCCTGGAGTACATCCTGGCGTTCCTGGGTGCGCTGCAGGCCGGTCTGGTCGCGGTGCCGTTGCCGCTGCCGTTCCCCGGGTCGGGTCACGAACGCGTCGGTGCGGTGCTCACCGACACCGAGCCCGCGGTGGTGCTGACGACGTCGGCAGCCGCGGTCGACGTCGGTGACTACGTGGCGAAGGCCGACCTGGCGTCGCCGCCGCAGCTCGTCGAGATCGACGGGCTGGACCTGGACGCCGATCCGGCCGGCGCGGGGCTGGAACCTGTTGGCGCGCAGAGCCTGGCGTACCTGCAGTACAGCTCGGGTTCGACGCGCCAACCGACCGGGGTGATGCTCTCGCACCGCAACCTGACCGTGAATTTCGAGCAGCTGATGCGCAGCTTCTTCGCGGCCTCGCCGCTGCCCCCGGACGCCACGCTGGTGTCGTGGCTGCCCTTCTACCACGACATGGGGCTGGTCCTGGGGGTGTGCGCCCCGATTCTGTGCGGCCGGCGCGCGCAGCTGATGAGTCCGGTGGCGTTCCTGGAGAAGCCGTCGCGCTGGGTGCGCGCTCTCGCCGAGAACCCGCACGCGTGGTCGTCGGCGCCGAACTTCGCGTTCGACATGGCGGCCCGCAAGACCGCCGACTCCGATCTCGCCGGTCTGGACCTGGGCGGGGTGGTGGGCATCATCAGCGGCGCCGAACGGGTCGAGCCGGCCACCTTGCACCGCTTCGTCGACCGGTTCGCCCATTTCGACTTCTGCGATCACATGATGCGCCCGGCCTATGGTCTGGCCGAGGCGACGGTGTTCGTGGCAACGGGCACGTGGGACGAGTCGGCACCTGCGGCGTTTTTCGACGCCGAGGCGTTGGCGCAGCGACAGGTGCGGCCGTGCCCGGCAGGACAGGGCACTGCGCTGGTCAGGTATGCCGTGCCGCAGTCTCCGTCGGTGCGCATCGTCGACGGCGACTCCGGACGCGAATGCGCTGCGGACGCCGTCGGTGAGATCTGGGTGCACGGCGACAACGTCGCCGACGGGTACTGGGGGCGACCGCCCGCCGAGCAGGTCGGCTTCGGTGCGACGATCGTCGACCCGTCGCCGGGCACGCCGGCCGGGCTGTGGCTGCGCACCGGGGACCTGGGATTCGTGCACGCCGGGGAGCTGTTCATCGTCGGCCGCATCAAGGACCTGCTGATCATCCGCGGCCGCAACCACTACCCGGAGGACATCGAGGCGACGGTGCAGGCGATCACCGGCGGCCGGGTCGCGGCGGTATCGGTTCCGGTGCGCGGCACCGAGGAACTGGTGACCGTCGTCGAGCTGAAGCGGCCGGCCGACCTCGACAGCGCCGCACTCCGCCGGTTCGACGACGTCAGAAGTCAGGTCACCGCCGCGATCTCGACCGCGCACGGGTTGAGCGTCGGCGATCTGGTGCTGGTGGCCGCCGGCTCGATCCCGACGACCACCAGCGGCAAGATCCGCCGTGCCGCCTGCGTCGAGCAGTACCGCAACAATGAGTTCATCCGGCTCGACACCGCGTCGGAGTAAGGTCTGAGCCAGTGCAGCCGAGTGGGTGGGGGAATGCAGTGAGGCGTCTGGTCGCGTTCGGCACCGCGCTGAGCACCATCGGCGCCGCGGGCTGGCTCGGGTTCGGCACCGCGGCAGCCGACGAGCCCGGCCCCGCGCCGGTCCCACCGCCGGGGCCCGCCGCTGCGGCGGGCGCGGCACCGGCGCTGGGCACCCCGGGACGCGCCTACGCGCTGGGCGGCGCGCACGTGCTCGGGATTCCGTACGACGAATACATCATGCGCACCGGCGCGGACTGGTTCCCCGGACTGGATCGCCAGATCGTCGACTACCCGGCCGGCCAGGTCCAGGGCCACACCCTGGAGCGGCTCTTCCCGGGTATCGGCGCCTTCGGGGACCGCTTCGTGCCTGGCCTCGGCCTCGACGGCCCCAGCGTGGGCGAGTCCGTCGACGTCGGTTCGCCCGACACCATCGCCGCGATCCGGCAGGGCGGACAGGGCACCGCGATCGGCTTGTCGGAGGGCGCGATGGTGCTCAACGACGTCCAGGCGCGCCTGGCCTACGACCCGGCCGCCCCGCCTCCGGACCAGTTGAGCTTTGCCATGTACGGGGACCCGGTGGCGCGCCACGCCTTCGGCGAGAGTTTCCTGACGCAGAACTTCCCCGTCGGCAGCGTGGTGCCCTCGCTGGACTACCGGATCCCGGCGCCGGTGGAGAGCCAGTACGACACCTACCAGTTCATCTCCGCCTACGACAGCATCGCCGACTGGCCCGACCGCCCGGACAACTGGCTGTCGGTGGCCAACGCGATCGTGGGGCTGGCGACCGGCCACACCGCGGTGGCTTTCACCGACCCGAGCATGGTGCCGCCGCAGAACATCCGAACCAGCGTCAACTCCCGGGGCGCTACGACGACGACGTACATGATCCCCGAGGAGCACCTCCCGCTGGTGCTGCCGTTCAAGTACCTCGGCGTGCCCAAGGAGACGTTGATCGAGCTCGATGCGGTGCTCAAGCCGTACGTGGACGCCGGCTACTCGCGCAACGACGACCCGGCCACCGCCCCGGTCACCGTGGACCCGGTCAACGGCTACGACCCGGCGGCCGTCACCGCCCCGGCCACTCAGGCCGCGTTCGGTGGGGGCGCAGATCCGGTGTCGCAGTTGCTGTCCGGCCTGCAGTACGTGCTGAACAACCCGCCGACCGGCTAGGTCGCCCGGCTACAAACCGGAGCACCCCACCCCGATCAGCACGGCGCCGACCACGACCAGTAGCGCCGCCACCCCGTACCGGCCCCGCAGCCGCACCCAGTCGTACAGCGCCGACAGGGCGGCCCGAGTGCGGTCCGGGGCCACCAAATAGCACAGCAGCGGTATCTCCACCAGCGCGAACGCGACGACGTTGAACACCACCAGGGCGCCGAACTGGATGGTTGCCGCGGTGCCGGAGGCCACGATCAGTGCCAGCGCGGCCAGGTAGTCCACGGAGGGCAGAGCGATGCCCAGACCGGCGGCGCCCGCGGTCCACAGCGAGCGGCCGCCGAGCAGCTGTCTGGCCCGGGCGATCAGTGGCGCCACCAGGCGGCCCGGGAGGCTGTCGGCTCCGTCGCGGCGCCGGCCCCCGATCACCCCGGCAGCCACCAGCGCCGCGTTGAGCAGCACCACCGCGCCCACCACGATCTGCACCCGGGGCAAAGTGAAGTGCGCCGACCCCAGCGCGGGTCGCAGGATGAACAGCACCACCACGCCCACCGCGATGCCCATGGCGAAGCCGCCCAGCAGGAAGGCGAGCAATTGCAGGCCCGGGCGGGGCCGGTTGATCATCACCACCGTCATGCCGATGCGAAACGGCTCCACGCTGACGGCGATGGCCATCGCCAGAAGAGGCATCCACATGCTGAGGCGTCGTACCGCTAGGCGCCGCGCCGCGCGGACGGGTTCAGCATGCGCGTCACGTTACCGCCCGCGGACCCGGTGCCGATGGCGCGTGCGAGGATGGACGATGATGAGTGGTTCAGGGACCCATCCGGCTGCCGGCCTCGACCCGACGTCGTTGCGGGAGGCCTTCGGTCATTTCCCAACCGGGGTCATCGCGATCGCGGCGGAGGTCGACGGTGCCCGCGTCGGTCTGGCGGCCAGCACCTTCGTCCCGGTGTCGCTGGAGCCGCCGCTGGTGTCATTCTGCGTCCAGAACACGTCGACCACCTGGCCCAAGCTCGCCGACGCGCCGTATCTGGGCATCAGCGTGCTCGGAGAGTCCCACGACGCCGCGGCACGCACGCTGGCGGCGAAGACGGGCGACCGGTTCGCCGGGTTGGAGACGACCTCGACCGAACGCGGCGCGGTGTTCGTCCACGGGACGAGCGTCTGGCTGGAAAGTGCGATCGATCAGCTGGTGCCCGCCGGCGACCACACGATCGTGGTGCTGCGTGTCTGCGACATCAGGGTCGATCCGGAGGTGCCCCCGATCGTGTTTCACCGCAGCGCGTTTCGCCGACTGGGCGGTTGACCGCCGGCGTCAGGGCCGCGCGCTGAGCTCCTCGCGGTAATGCGCGATGCGGTGGTCCAGTTCGGCGGCATCAGCGCTACGCCCCTCCTTGCGGGCGAGCTGTGCGCGGGCACTCAGTTCGCGGATCGCGGTGCGGATGTCGTTGATGCTCTGGGGTGCTTGGAGCGACACAATGCTGCCTTTCATCGTTGACTGGCTGCTTCCTGCAGCGTACCCCCGTGTCGGGCGTCTATACCGGTGTGCGCGAATCCTCGTCGGTGTCGATCGTGGCCGGCGGGACGGCGGTCAGCGGGTCCACGGGGCGGCGCGTTCGGCCCTGGTCCGTCTGGATCGCGAACCCTTCCCGGGCCCAGTACTCGAAGCCGCCGATCAACTCGCGCACCCGCGAGTAGCCCAGTTCGGTCAGGGCGAGCGCGGCCTTGGTGGCCCCGTTGCAACCCGGGCCCCAGCAGTACACGACGATGTCGATGTCCCGGTCCGGCAGCGCGGCGGCGGCGCGGGACGTGAGGTCGGCGCCGGGGATGTGCACGGCGCCTGGCAGGTGCCCCTGCTGCCAAGCCGGAAGTGAGCGGGTGTCCACGACGACGGGACCTCTGCCGGCTGCGCGGGCGGCGGCCAGGTCGGCGGGGTCGATCTCGACGGCGAGTTTGGTGGCGAAGAACGCGCGGGCTTCTGTCATGGGTTCATCGAAGCGCGGGCGAACCCGCCAGGGAACGGGCGAACCACGGAAATCGTGGCGCCGGACCCGCGATTCCATCGATTCTCCCGGGCTCGGCCGGGGAATTCGCGGTGACCGTCACGGGCGCATGGCGTAGGCGCCGTCGTAGCCCCGCACGTGCTCCCACACCCGGTCGAAGCGTGCCGAATCGGTGGCCGGCTTCCGCACCGCGGACATCGCCCACGCCTGCTGGGCCGCGGTCGAACTCGGCTTGCCGTGCAACGCGACGGCGTAGGCGGAGAAGTCGCGGACCTGAACGTCGAAGATCTGGTCGACGAGCTCGCGGAACTCGGCATCCAGCCCCGTCAACTCGGCCTGCTCGAGAATCAACTGTCCATACACCACCAGCGTGAACAGGTGCCCGACCACGAGCACGAAGTCCAGGTCGCGTTGCTGGTCGGCGTCGGGCGCTGCGGTGGAGAGCAGTTCTTTGAACGCCTGCACCTGTTCGTAGAAGACGCCGACGTTGGGGATGTCGAGGTGCCTCTCGTACACCGGGGCCCAGTCGGCGAACTGGACCTTCGAGGCGCCGCGGGCCGGGCCCTGCGACCAGAAGAACACGTCGTCGGCGGGGTCGTCCCGGGTGCCGATCGGCGGGTAGTCGGCAGGGTCGAACATGAAGTTGGGCATGAACTTGAGGATCTGGGCGACGTTGACGTGCACCGTGCCCTCCAGTCTGGGGAGCGCTCCGATCAGTCGGGCCACCTCGCAGAAGTAGGTGTTCTTCTCGAAGCCTTTGGCGGCCAGGACGTCCCAGAGAAGCGTCACCACCGTCTCGCCCTCGGAGGTGACCTTGGACTTGGTCACCGGGTTGAACAGCAGGTAGCGCCGGTCCTGCGGCCCCGCGCTGCGGAAGTAGTCGATGGCGCGGTCGCTGAACAGCTTCATCGCGATCAGGCGGGCGTAGGCGTCGACGAAGCTGGCCCGCACGTGCGGAAAGTCGGTCACCGGGTTGCCGTAGAGGATGCGGTTGTTGGCGTGGGTGATCGCCTCGTAGAAGGCGTGCTCGCACATCCCGATCGAGCCGCTGCACAGGTTGAACTTGCCCACGTTGACGGTGTTGAGGGCGGCGGAGAACGCATCGGGGCCGGTGCACAGGATGTCCTCCTCGTACACCGGGTAGTCGGTCAGCCGGAAATTGCTGACGTACATCTGCCCGTGCACGACGTTGCCGAGGAGCTCGTAGTTCTCGTGGCCGCTGTCGGCGACGAACCAGACGTAGCCGTCGGCCCCGTCGATGTCGGTGCGGCGCCCGAACACCGACACCATCCCCGCAACGTTGCCGTTGCCGATGTAGTACTTCTCGCCGGTGGCCCGGAAGGCGACCCCTTCACGCTCATCGGTGCCGGGAGTCAGCAGCATGTCGGTGTTGTAGATGTCAGCGCCGTGCTCGCGTTCGGACAACGCGAAGGCCATCACGCCGCCGGCGTCGAGTTGGGCGGCCGCCTTCTCCTTCGCCTTGACGTTGTCGCTCTGCCAGATCGGGCCGAGCCCGAGGATCGTGACCTGCTCGGCGTACCAGTACGACAGCCCGTAGAAGCCGAGTATCTCGCTGAGGACCGCGTTGCGTGAGGTGTCCCAGCGCTTGTTCGGGTCTCCGCCGGCGAACTCCGACGGCGTCAGGAATGTGGCGAACAGTCGCTCACGCCGGACGAAGTCCAGGAAGTCGGTCACCCAAGTGGCTTCCAGGTCGTCACGCAGCAGTCGGGTCTTGCCGCGCTCCTCGAACCAATCGATCAGGGCCTGCAGGTGCCGCCGCGACTCCGCATCGAGGTGGCGCGGGTCGAAGCGGTTCGGGTCGAGGAGCAGTCGGGCGGGCGTCGGCATGCTCGAACTCTAGAGAAACTCGGGTGGGATGATCGCCGCTATGGCGGAGAACAGCCGCATCAGCCTGGATCGCACCGACGAAGCGATCCTCGCGGCGCTGCAGGGCGATGGCCGGATGAGCACCGCTGACCTGGCCCGCGCGGTCTCGTTGTCGCCCAGCGCGACGGCCGACCGGGTGCGCCGCCTGGTCGACGGCGGTGTCATCACCGGCTACACCGCCTGCGTGTCCCCGGCGGCCCTCGGATATCCGATCACCGCGTTCGTGCGGTTGGCCTACCCGTCCGGTAATTACACGCCGCTGCACGACCTGCTGGACGTGACCCCCGAGATCACCGAGGCCCACCACGTGACGGGCAACGACTGCTTCATCCTCAAGGTGCTGGCCCGCTCGATGGCCGACCTGGAGCGCGTCACCGGACGGGTCGCCACGCTGGGTGCCATCACCACCAACGTCGTCTACTCCAGCCCGCTCCCGGGCCGCCCCCTGGCCCCATCCTGATGTGACCTATGGCGTTCAGACTGCATCCTTTGCGGCGAAGTGCGAGTGGAGACCGCGGTGAACGCAGTATCAACGGAACTCAGGCCGCGTGGACGTCGCGCAGACCCACCGCATTGGTCAGGCCGGAGCAGTTGACGCATCCCACGCACCCGACGCAGCCCTCACAGTTGACGCACCCGGCGCACGCCTTGCAGCCACGGCACGCGACGCAGCCCAGGCAGGCCAGGCAGCCGGCGCACGCGATCGACAACACGGTCAGGATGCAGCCCGCGATGGCCGCGCTCCCCGCGGTGGCGATCGAGCGGGCCACCGCGGCACTGCCTGCCGTGGCGACCGAGCCCGCCACCCCCGCGCTCCCGGCGGTGGCAATCGAGCCCGCCACGCCGGCGCTCCCGGTGGTGGCGATGGACCCGGCGACTCCGGCGCTGCCCACTGTGACGAGCGAGCCTGCCACGCCGACGCTGTCGGACGTCGCGCGCGAACGCACCACGCCCGGGTCAGCGTCGCCCACGCTCACCTGCGGAACAGCTTGTTGCCCAGCCACACGATCGGGTCGTATTTACGGTCGGCCGCACGCTCTTTCATCGGGATCAGCGCGTTGTCGGTGATCTTGATGTGCTCGGGGCAGACCTCGGTGCAGCACTTGGTGATGTTGCAGTAGCCCAGGCCGTTCTCTTCCTGCGCCTGTTCGGCCCGCCGGCCGTGCACGTCCAGGGGGTGCATGTCCAGCTCGGCCTGGCGCATCAGGTAGCGCGGCCCGGAGAACGCTTCCTTGTTCTCCTCGTGGTCACGGTTGACGTGGCAGACGTTCTGACACAGGAAGCACTCGATGCACTTGCGGAACTCCTGCGAGCGGTTCACGTCCTCCTGCGCCATCCGGTACTCACCGGGCTGCAGATCCTTCGGCGGGGTGAACGACGGGATCTCGCGGGCCTTCTCGTAGTTGAAGGACACATCGCACACCAGGTCCCGCATCACCGGGAAGGTTCGCATCGGGGTGACGGTGACGACCTCGTTCTCGTCGTACGTC
>CAXEZH010000040.1:0-9280 GCA_964000695.1 uncultured Mycolicibacterium sp.
CGGGGTAGATGTCGAACCAGGACTTCAGCGCGCCGGTGCGGTCACCGACGATGACCACTTCGGGGTCGTCATGGCCCGTCCACGGCAACTGAGTCATCGGTCGCGCCTCGACGAATCTGGCGCCCAACGCCTTCCAGTGTCCAAATGCCGCTTCGCCGAGCACGGCGCGCAGGTTGTTGCTCCAGCACAGCACGGCGAAGCCGGTACCCAGGACGTCGTCGAGCATCACGTTCTGGGTGTCGCGGGTTTCGACGCGGGGCTGGATGAACAGCGTGCCCGTCGGCGAGTTGGGCGACCCGCCCTCGGCGTGGCACACGGCGCCCTGCTGGTAGCGCGGCATCGGCTTGAACCGCATCTCCAGGATGTAGCGCTTCAAGGTCGGGACGACGGACGCGGCGTGGATGACCCGGGCGCGCAAGGCCGCCACCCGCCGGTTCGTCGGGGAGATGACCCGCCCGACCATTGTCGACAGATCGATCATCGCCCGTGCATGCTTGCGGCGCTCGGTGTCGTAGGTGTCGAGGAGCTCGTCGCCGGCCTTGCCGGTCACCACCGCGGCGAGCTTCCAGCCGAGGTTGGCGGCATCGCGGATGCCGCTGTTGTAGCCCTGGCCCTGCCACACCGGCATCAGGTGCGCCGCGTCGCCGGCCAGCATCAGCCGGCCCTTGCGGAACGACGAGGCGATGCGCGAGTGATGGGTGTAGACCCGGTGCCGAATCATCTCGACGCGCTCCGGATAGGGCACCAGCTGCCCCAACATCCGCCGCACGAAAGCCGGGTCGTCGGCCTCCTCGTCGGTCTCGTCGGGATGGATCATGAATTCGAATCGGCGGATGCCGTGGGCGATCGCGATCGACACGTAGGGGCGCCGGGGGTCGGCACCGACCTCGCTGTTGGGATGTCCGAGTGGATCGTTGGCACAGTCGACCACCAGCCATCGAGTCGACGAGGTGGTGCCGTCGAACGACACGCCCATCAAGCGGCGAGTGGCACTCCGCCCGCCGTCGCAGCCCACGACGTAACGCGCGCGCACGGCCCGCTGTCCGTCGGCGAACTCGACGGTGACACCGTCGGTCGTCTCGACGCAGGTGTGCATGCGATGCCCGAATCGCACCTCGACACAGTCGAACCGGTCGAGACCGGTGTACAACTCCGCATCGACCATCGGCTGAACGAAGCCGTTGCGCTTGGGCCAGCCGAAGCGAGCGTCGGGCGGCGCCATCTCGGCGAGCAGTCGGCGTTTGCCGTCGAAGAACCGCAGGATCTGGTTGGGCACGGTGTGCGGCAACACACGGTCGACCAGGCCGATCGACTGGAAGGTGCGCAGCGACTCGTCATCGAGACCGACGCCGCGCGGATAGTCGATCAGCGTGTCCCGTTCGTCGACGACGAGGGTGTGGACCCCCTGCAGTCCGAGGATGTTGGCCAACGTGAGGCCCGAGGGGCCGGCGCCGACGATGACGACATCCACGTCTGTGTCCGGAGTCCCCGGTTCCGCGGCCACAGTCATGCGCGCCCCAACAGGAAGTCCAGGTGCAGCCGGTCGAAGGTCTTGGGGTCTTCGTACTGGGGCCAGTGCCCGCACCCGGCCATCACCTCGAACCGGGCACCCGGGATCATCGAGGCGATCCGGCGCCCCTCCGCCACATCGGCGGTCGGATCGTCACTGGTCCACACCACCAGGGTCGGGGCGGCGATCGCGCCGTAATCGCGCGCTTTGAGCAGATTTCGGGCCCTGATCTCGGGATCTTGCAGCGCCATGATGTCACGCATGGCCGCGGCGAACCCGGGCTGACGATAGACACGTTGCCGACTGGCGACGATGTCGTCGTAGTCCTTGGTCTTGTCGGCCATCAGCCATTTGATGCGCGCCTGCACGGTCTCCCAGGTCGGGTTCTCCGCGGCGGCCATCGACAGGGTGATGATGCGCTTCATCACCTCTGGGTCGGCCTGTGAACCACCGGCCGTGTTGAGCACAAGCCGGTCGACCCGATCGGCGTGGTCGACCGCGAACCGCGACGCCACCCAGCCTCCGAGGGACTCGCCGCTGATGTGGGCCTTGTCGACACCGAGGCTATCCAGCACCGCCGCAAGATGATTCATATAGTGAGCGATCTCGAGTGGATGCCCTGGTTTGTCGGTGTACCCGTGGCCGAGCATGTCGATCGAGTAGGTCGAGAAGTGCTCGGCGTGCGCCTCGAGGTTGCGGATGTAGGCCTCGGCGTGTCCGCCGGAGCCGTGCAGGAACACCAGCACCGGCGCCGCCGGATCCCCGGCATGCAGATACCGGGTGCGGACTCCCCCTGCGTCGAGGTAGCCCTGCGAGAACGCGACGCCCTGCAGGTCGCCCCACACGCTCTCGAACTCCGTCACCGCATCCTCTCCCGACACCTTGACTCCGAGAATCTTATTCTCCTATTTTGTAAGCGTTGTGCTCATTTATCGCACATCCATGTGCACTATAGTCAGAGCATCACTCTCGCACGAGTGATCTGTCAAGGAAGGCCCGCATGAATCGACCGTCCACCGAAACCCGGGCGAGCGCCGCGGGTCTCGGCGCGCCCGGCTCGCAGACCCTGGCCCGCGGCCTCAACGCACTGCAGCTCATCGCCAGCTCACCGAACGGGATGAGCGTCAGCCAGGTGGCCGACGACATCGGGGTGCACCGAACCATCGCCTACCGCCTGCTCAGCACGCTGGCCCAGTTCCGGTTCGTGACCAAGGGCGACGACGGTCGCTACCGTCCGGCGGCAGCGCTGGCGGTTCTCGGCGCCTCGTTCGACAACAACGTCCGGCAGCTGTGCGTGCCCACGCTGCGCAGCCTGGCCGACGAACTGGGCAGCACCGTGTCACTGCTGGTGGCCGAGGGTGATCAGCAGGTCGCGGTCGCAGTGCTCGCTCCGACGAACGTCTACTACCAGATGGCATTTCACGAGGGCAGCCGCTATCCGCTCGACCGCGGCGCCGCTGGGATCGCCTTGCTGGCCAGCATGCCGCCGCGCCCGAACGAACGCGCGCTGGTGCCGCAGACCCGGCTGCGCGGCTGGGTGATCACCCACGGCGAAATCGAGCCCAACACCTACGGCCTGGCGGTTCCGGTGCATCGCCGGCTCCCCGCCCCGCCCACCTGCATCAACCTGATCTCACACCGCGAAGACGTCGTGTTGAGCGGACGACCTGCCGTCATGGCGGCGGCGCACGAACTGTCGGCGGTCCTGTCCTGAGGACGTCGACCAGGAGCACAGAAGGGAGACAGCGGTGACCGACTGGGACCACGACGTCGACGTCGTCGTACTGGGTAGCGGGGGTGCCGGGCTGACCGCAGCACTGACTGCGGCCGTCCACGGCGCTTCGGTGGAGGTGTACGAAAAATCGGCGACGGTCGGCGGCACCACCGCCGTATCCGGCGGGATCATGTGGATACCGGCCCACAAGCGTTCGAGCACTGGTCAATTGACCCCCGAGGATGCGATGGCGTATCTGCGGGCGCAATCACTGGGTTACATGGACGACGAACTCGTCGAGACATTCGTGCACACCGGCGCCGACATGCTCGACTTCGTCGAGGCACACAGCGATCTGCGGTTCGAGGTCGCTCAGGGTTTCCCCGACTACAAACCCGAGCTACCGGGGGGTCAGCCCGGCGGCGGGCGGTCACTGAACACCAAGCCGTTCGATCTGGCCGAACTCGGTGAGTGGCGCGACCGGATCACGACGTTTCCCCCCGACTTCAGCAACGTCGGGATCGACGCCGAGACCCGAGCACGCATCCACGCCGCTGTCGACGACGAATCCGGTGACTACTGCGTCGCGGGCACCTCGCTGATCGCGGGCCTACTCAAGGCGCTGCTGGACGCCGGGGTGGTGCCGCAGACCGAGGCGCGGGCAGTCGAGCTCGTCGCCGATCCGCTCGGCATCATCGGCGTCCGTATCGAGCAGGGTGACAGAGACTTCCGGGTGCGCGCCCGCCGCGGCGTGGTACTCGGCACCGGCGGCTTCGAGTGGGACGAGCGGCTGGTCGAGGCCTACCTGCGCGGCCCGATGCGCGGCGCGGTCTCGCCGCCCAACAACACCGGCGACGGACTGCGGATGGCCATGGCGCACGGCGCGGATCTGGCGAACATGGGTGAGGCCTGGTGGGTGCCGGTCATCCAGATTCCCGGAGACACCTATGCCGGGCACCCCCGCAGCCGCAGCGTCCGGCTGGAACGAACCCGCCCCCGCAGCATCATCGTCAACCGGGCCGGCAAGCGGTTCCTCAACGAAGCCGGTGAGTACAACTCGATGGCGGGGCCGTTCCACTTCCTGGACCCCAAGCTCGGCTATGCCAACGACCCCGCGTGGATCGTGTTCGACTCACTGCACCTCAAGCACTATGGATTCCTCGGCGTCGATCCGGACGGGCCTGTCCCCGAGTGGTTCTGCCAGTCCGCGGACCTGGACGAGCTGGGCGACAAGACCGGGATCGACCCCGCCGGCCTCGCCGAGACACTGGCGGCGTGGAACACCAACGTCTCCCAGGAGCAGGATCCCGAGTTCGGCCGCGGCGCGAGCGCGTACGACGGTTACTGGGGCGACGACACGGCGTCCACCCAGGCCGGCAAGACGCTCGGCCCGATCGACACGGCACCGTATTACGCCGTGCCGGTGCACATCGGCGCGATGGGCACCAAGGGCGGTCCCCGCACCGACCGCGACGGACGGGTACTGCACGTCAGCGGAACCGCCATCACCGGGCTCTTCGCCGCGGGCAACGCGATGGCCGGGCCGACCGGTAAGGCCTATGGCGGGGCGGGCGGGACCCTCGGTCCCGCCATGGTCTTCGGCTACCGGGCGGGTTACGCCGCGGCTACCGGGAAATCTGCCCCCTGAGCGGCTCCGCGTTCAGCGGGGGTCGCCGGCGACCAGTTGGGCCGCAGCGCTGTAGGGGTCGACGGAGCCGGTGGCGACCGACTCGGCGAGCCGATCGAGGTCGGGGTGCTGGCGCAGCATGGTGTGTGCCAGGGACAGGATCTGGGAACGGGCGCGCGCACTCCTGCGTTCGGAGCTGTCTGTCCGGTGGTGTGCGTCGATGGCCTCGACGAGTTCGGTGATTCCGTCGCCCTGCGCAGCGATCAGCTTGAGGATCGGGACCCCGGTCTCGGCACGCAGGTCGCGGACGGTCTGGTCGGCGCCTTCGCGGTCGGCCTTGTTCACCACCACGATGTCGGCGACCTCGAGCAGACCGGCCTTCGCCGCCTGGATGGCGTCGCCGGCGCCGGGATTGAGAATCACCACGGTCGGGTCTGCGACCGCGGCGATCTCGATCTCGGACTGGCCGACGCCGACGGTTTCGACGACGACCAGGTCGTAGTTCAGGGCGGACAGCAACATGACCGCAGCGGGGACGGCCGCCGCCAAGCCGCCGAGGTGTCCGCGCGTCGCCACGGAGCGGATCAGCACGTCGGGATCGTTGATGTGAGCGGCCATCCGGATGCGGTCGCCCAGCAGGGCGCCGCCGCTGTAGGGCGACGACGGGTCCACGGCGAGCACGGCCACCCGCAGACCGTGTGCACGATAGGCGCCGACGAGCGCGCCGACCGTGGTCGATTTGCCCGCGCCGGGCGGCCCGGTGACTCCGACCACGCGGGCGGCGGTCACGTCACCGAGCGCTCCGAGCACCTCGTCGCGGCGCGGACTCTCGACGAGGCTGAGCAGACGCCCCGTCGCACGGGCCGATCCACCCGCGGCTGCGGCGATGAGCTCGTCGATGGTCACCCGATTGAGAGTACGCAGCCGCCTTCCCCCGTCCGCAGCGTCCCTCCCATTTGCGAGAATGTTATTCTCTGTTATCAAGAGTCGCCATTCCAGGAGGATGTATGCAGATCACCGGGTGTTCGGCCCTCGTCGTCGGTGGCGCCGGCGGCTTGGGTGAAGCCACAGTCCGGCGCCTGCACGGGGCCGGCGCCAAGGTTGTCGTCGCCGACATGGCCGACGACAAGGGCAGGGCCCTGGAATCCGAACTCGGCGTGCGCTACGTCCAGACCGACGCGACCTCGGAGGAGTCGGTGAACGCCGCCATCGCCGAAGCGCAAGCCCTTGCACCCCTGCGAATCTCGGTGGACACCCACGGCGGCCCGGCCAGCGGCGGCCGGCTCGTCGGCAAGGACGGCTCCCCACTGGATCTCGACGGCTTCAAAACCACCATCGAGTTCTACCTGACCGCGGTGTTCAACGTGATGCGGCTGTCCGCGGCGGCCATCGCCACCACCGAACCACTCGACGAGGGCGGCCGCGGTGTCATCGTCAACACCGCCTCGATCGCCGGTTACGAAGGACAGATCGGCCAGCTGCCCTATGCAGCGGCCAAGGGCGGCGTCCTCGGGATGACGCTGGTGGCCGCGCGCGACCTGTCCCCGCTGGGCATCCGCGTGGTGACCATCGCGCCGGGCACCATCAACACCCCGGCCTACGGCACGGCCGCCGACCAACTCGAGCAGTACTGGGCCCCTCAGGTGCCCTTCCCCAAGCGGATGGGCCGGTCGACCGAGTACGCGCAACTGGCGCAGAGCATCATCGAAAACGATTACCTCAACGGCGAAATCATCCGGCTGGACGGAGCATTGCGGTTCCCGCCGAAGTAACCGACCCGCACGGACCGCTGGTCGGCAAGGTGGCGTTCGTGGCCGGGGCCAGTCGCGGCATCGGCGCGACCATCGCGGGTGCGCTGGCCCGAGCGGGTGCCGCGGTCGCCGTAGCGGCCCGGTCCGAGCAGGACGGGAAGCTGCCCGGCACCATCGGCTCGGTCGCGGCGGGCATCGTCGGGCAGGGCGGCCGCGCGATCCCGGTACCGTGCGATGTCACCAGCGAGCAATCAGTCGATGACGCTGTCACCGCAACCGTTGCCGAATTCGGCGGAATCGACATCCTGGTCGCCAATGCCGGAGTGTTGTGGCTGGGGCCCGTCGAGTCCACCCCGCTCAAGCGCTGGCAGCTGTGTCTCGACGTCAACACCACCGGCGTTTTCCTGGTCACCAAGGCGGTGATCCCGCATCTCCGGACCCGCGGCGGAGGCTCGCTGATCGCCATCACCACCACCGGCGTCACGATGATCGAGCACGGAGCCAACGCATACTGGGTATCCAAGGCCGCCGTCGAGCGGCTGTATCTGGGACTGGCGACCGACCTGCGGCCCGACAACATCGCGGTGAACTGTCTGAGCCCGTCCCGGGTGGTGATCACGGAGGGGTGGCAGGCCGGTGGCGGCGGAATGCAGGTGCCACCGGAGATGATCGAACCGCCGGAAGCGATGGCCGGCGCGGCGGTGCTACTCGCGCAGCAGGATGCCACCGGCGTCACCGGCACCATCCAACGCTCCGAGGCCCTCACCTTCTGAGCGCGAGTGAGCGAGGCGGGCTGGGTCAGTTCTTGGCGATCAGGCCGTCGACGATCTTGTTGAAGTCGGCCGTGCCGAACGAGACGTACTCGGCGAGGTTGGCATAGTCCAGCGAGGCCATCACCGACTTCTCCAACTGAATGTTCATCAGCCGCTTGGTGGCCTCGACGGCCTGCTGCGGTAGCTCGAGCAATTTCTTCGCACACGTCACCGCCTCGGCCACCGGGTCGGCCACCACATGGTTGGCCAGGCCGAGTTCCACCGCGCGCTGCGCCTTGATCCGTACACCGGTGAGCGCGAACTCCTTGGCCTGCAGCAGACTGATCTGGCTGCCCCACACCAGAGGCCCGCCGTCGGCGGCCACCAGGCCGATGGACACGTGCGGATCGGCGAAGAACGCGTTCTCGGCGATGTAGACCACGTCGGACAGTGCGGCCAGGCTGCAGCCCAGGCCGACAGCCGGTCCGTTGACCGCGGCGACCACCGGAATCCGGCAGCGCACCATACCGATGACGATGTCGCGGCCGTGCTTGATGGTCTTCTGCCGCAGGGCTTCGTCTTTGCGCAACTCGTCGAGATAGTTGAAATCGCCGCCGGCGGAAAACGCCCGTCCCGCACCGGTGATCACGGCTGCCCGGGCGCCCGCGTCCTCGTTGAGAGCGTCCCAGAGTCTTGCCAGCCCCACGTGCAGGTTGTCGTTGACCGCATTGAGGTCATCGGGCCGGTTCAGCGTGATGATGCGCAGCGGGCCGTCGGCCGTCACGTCGATTTCGTCCGGCATGTCGTACATGGCCTAACCTCCCAGCCCGAGAATGCGTTGCGCGATGATGTTCTTCTGAATCTGCGAGGTGCCGCCCATGACACTCTGGGCCCGGCTGTACATGTAGGCGCCGAACAACTCCTCGTCAGCGGTTCCGACGGTCTTCAGCGCAGCATGACCCACCGACTGCTCGACCCACGTCATCAGCAGCTTGTCGAGCGACCCCTGGGGGCCGTGGGTGAGTCCGTCGAGCTGCTCGGACAACCGGCGCCGTACGTGCAGCCGCAGCATCTCGGTCTGCACCCAGGCCCACGACAGCTCCTCCGGCGGTGCTCCTTGTAACTGAGACGCCATGTGACGCACCGTCTTTCCATAGCGTGCGGAGAATCCCAGCGTGGACGGTTCGCGTTCGTGGCTGACGACCGTCATGGCCAGTTTCCAGCCCTCGCCCGGTGCACCGACCATGTTCTCGGCGGGGGCCCGCGCGCCGTCGAAGGCGACCTGACCGAATTCCTTGGTCACCCCGCTGATCATCTTCAACGGCCGCTGCTCGATGCCGGGTTGGTGCATGGAGACGATGAATGCGGAGATGCCTCGATGCTTGGGCACGTCCTTGTCGGTGCGGGCCAGCACCAGGCACCAGTCGGCGACGTCGGAATAGCTGGTCCAGATCTTGTGTCCGGTGATGAGGTAGTCGCCTCCGTCGCGGACCGCTGTCGTCGTCAGTGACGCCAGGTCCGAACCCGCCCCGGGTTCCGAGAAGCCCTGGCACCAGCGTTCGGTGCCGTTGATCATGCCGGGCAGAAAGCGTTGCCGCAGTTCCTCGTTGCCGTGATGAGAGAGCCCGACGACCAGGTAGCCCAGACTGGGCCGGGCGGGTGCGCCGGCTTTGGCGATCTCCTCGTCGACGATGACGTCGTACACCGGCGGTAGATCCTGCCCGCCGTATCCCGCGGGCCACGACGTCCCGAAGAAGCCGGCGGCATAGAGCGCCTGGTGCCACTCCCCCGCCTTGGCCCAGTAGGCGTCACCAGAGGTCGGGAATCTGCCCTTCTGCTCGGCCAGCCAGCCGCGCAGCCGCTCGCGGAATGCGGCCTCATCGGGTGAGTCACGAAAGTCCAATGGTCAGCTCCTCCAGCTTGACG
>CAXEZH010000041.1:0-30045 GCA_964000695.1 uncultured Mycolicibacterium sp.
ACAGGCCGCTGCCGCTCAGGCGGTAGTTCAACGGGCAGAACGGCAACGCCGCGCGAGCGGCGCTGAACATCAGCAACGGCAGCATCGCGCCACCCGTGCCCACGTAGACGACGGTTTGCGCGGCTGCGGCCGACACCACGCCCGCTCCGCCGTCGGCAAGCGCGCTCAACTCCCCCGCGGTGAGCCGCACGCCGTCGGACACCACAGCCGTACGATTCGGCTCAGCGGAGACAGCCATCTCCAGCAGCAGCGAAAGGCTCATCGAGAACCCACCCTCGGTGGCGTCGCGGGTTGCCTCAGCCAGCGGTTATGGACATTCTCAGAAATGGAAGCGATCATTGACACCATGTTCTCATATCGCACGTGCCAATCGAAGCCCAGACAGCTAAATGGGCGCACCGTGCATGGTGAGGTCGATTCTGCAGACTACGAACGCCCTGCGCCGTGAGTCCGCTGACCAAACCAGTGGGCGGGTTCCCGACGTTCCCGAAAAGCGCTGCAACCCCAGCTCGAGCGTGCCGTTACACGATGCTCGTGCTCGCCAACGACGAGGCTGATGCCGTCGAGGCGGCAGGCGGGCTGTTGTTCGACCGGGCAGGGGCAGGGTGGATCGTCGACGTTCGCACCGCGCTGCCGACCGATGACACTGCTTTTCGGATTCTCGGCGTGCCCGTGTGCGCGCTCGCAGACGCAGTAGATGCGACGCAAGAGTGGCCCGACGTCCTCGTGGTATCAGGAAAGCTGCATGGGCAGGATGCTGTTGTCCGCGACCTCTTCCACAAAGCCGCGAACCTCAGCGGCACGGAGGTGGCCATGTGGGGCGGGCGGTGGCCGCGCGACCTCGGAGGCGGCGTCGTACGCGTAGAGCACCGGCTCAGTCATGCGGCAGTGGCGTTCAAGTCTCACGCGATGGCAGCGGCCGGCTTGGCGCCCGAACCCGCTCCCACTGAGGAGTTCCACAGCGGCCGGAACGGATTCGCACTCGCGGGGTCGAGAAGGGCGTCCCCCTAACTCACCCGACGAACCGGGACGTTGGAATACCCAGCCACGTTCGACATCGCCACCCGCTTCAAACCGGCGCGGTCCACCCGGTACTCGGGCACGAGGTCCAACAGCGCATCCAGGGCGATACGACTCTCCATCCGCGCCAGCGCGGCGCCGAGGCAGCTGTGCACGCCGTACCCGAATGCCAGATTGAAACCCATCCTGCGTTCGCGGTCGATGTCGAGCCGATCCGGGTCCGGGAACATCCGCTCGTCCCGTGTCGCGGAAGCGGTCAACAGCAGTACAGCACTCCCTTCGGGAATCGTCGTACCGTGCAGCGTGACGTCACGTGTCGTGGTACGCACCTGGTACTGGGACGGCGCTTCGTAGCGCAGCAACTCCTCGATGGCGGCCGGTATCTTGCTGCGATCTCGCCGCAGGCTCTGCCATTGATCCGGAAAGTCGGCGAAGGCGACCATCGCATTGCCGATCAACTTGGTCACAGTTTCCGCGCCGGCTCCACCCAGCAGCGTGGCGAAGCCGGCGATGTCGACGTCGGTCAACTTGTCGATGTGCCCCTCGCGCTCGATCTCGGTCTCGATCAGCCGGCTGATCATGTCGTCCTCCGGCTTTTCGCGCCGCTTCTGGATGAGGTCGTAGTAATAGACACCGGTGTTCATCGATGCTTCGAAACCTTCATGCGGAACGGCGATTTCACCAGGGCGGCGCTCCAGCAGGAGATCCAGCCAGAGCCGGATCTGATGGCGGTCTTCCTTCGGCACGCCCAGCATCGTGGTGATCACCTCGTTGGGAAAGACCGCCGAGAAATCGGCGACCACGTCGAACTCCGAAGAATCGATCGCATCGATACGCTCGTAGATCTTCTCGCGCACCATGTCCTCGAGCGATGCGATCGCGCGCGGAGTGAATACGCTGCTGACCAACTTCCGCATCTTCTGGTGCTCGGGCGGGTCCATCGAAATGATCACCTTCGGCGGCCGGATGGCATCATCGTGGGCCTTCACCATGTCGAGGGTGGCGCCCTTGGCCGACGAGTACGTCTCGTGATCCTTCGTGGCCGGAGCGACGTCGTCATAGCGTGACAGCGCCCAGAAATCCCACGTCGCGTTGTAGTAGACCGGCTGCTCGTCGCGCAGCCGTCGGAAAGTCGCGTAGGCGCCGCCGAAGAACTCCTCCGAGAATGGGTCGAATTCGAGCGGCACTTCCGATACCGCAGGTCGGTGAACGCTCAAAGAATCGCTCCTGATTCCTTGTATTGCTCGATCGCCTCCCAGGTGAAGCCCGCGCCCATCAGCACTTCTTCGGTGTGTTGTCCGTGCTCAGGCGCTCCGGGCGGGACAACCGGCTGTTCGTCGAACTGGACCGGGTTGGTGGGCAGGGCATACGGCGCGCCGCTGGTCGTGGTCGTGTGCGCGATGTAGCCGTTGGCGGTGACAGCGGCGTCCTCGCAGAGTTCCCCCGGGGTCTGGACGATCGACCAGGCACCCGACAACCCCGCCAGGGCGACGCGCCATTCGGCGACCGTCCGCTGGGCGAACACGTCGTCGAGGATCGCGATCAATTCCACCCTGTTCTCGTATCGCGCCGCCGGCGCGGCGAACCGCGGATCATCGATGAGCTCGGGGACACCGAGCGTCCGCATCGCCTCGGGGTAGAACTTGTCCAACTGCAGCATCATCAACTGCACGTAGCGATCATCTTTCGTGCGGTACGTCCCGACCAACGGATTGGGCGCGTCGGCGTGCCCGTATTTGGGAATGGCGCCGCCGCCGTGGATCTGGCTGACCGCGACGTCCGGGCTCAGATTCCAGGCCGCCAGGCCAAGCAAGGACACATCGACCACCGAACCCTGCCCTGTCGTCGCCTTCTTGTACAGGGCTGCGGCGATGCCGCCTGCGATCGTCATTCCTCCGAGCAGGTCACCGAACGCGGGGCGCGATCGCACCAGTTCGTCGTGTTCTTCGGTGAGCACCGTCGCAATCCCACCCCGTGCCCAGTAGGACACCCCGTCGTAGCCGGCCTTGTCCGCATCCGGACCTTTCGGACCGTGGCCCGACCCGCGCACGTAGACGACGCTCGGATTGACCGCGCGGATGTCGTCGACGTCGATGCCCATCTTCCTGCGTCGGTGGGGCAGGTAGCTGGTCAGGAACACGTCGCAGCTCTTGGCGAGCTCGCGGACGACCTCCTGCCCTCCCGGGGTGCTCAGGTCGACGCCGATCGACTTCTTGCCCCGATTCGGGATCTCGATCATGTAATTGACTGCATCGCCGCCCTGATCCACGATGCCCATGGTGACCAGACCACGCTGCGGATCTCCGCCGTCGCGCGGTTCGACCTTGACGACCTCCGCCCCCCATTCGGCGAGCACGGCGCCCGCCGATGGCACGAACGTCCACGCAGCGACTTCGAGCACGCGAACCCCGTTGAGCACTTTGTCTGTGGAAATGACAGCCTCCAATGAATCGTTGGTGATGACGGCTCGCGCCGTGGTGTCTTGATCGGTACTGGTCACGGTCGCGCGGACAGTCGCGCGGGAAGTGCGGGATCCCCTTCCTCCCAGAAACGGTGCCATGATTCCATCCGGTGCGGCATCGCCGCGCGAAGGTCGACATCGGTGGGCCAACGGATGAAATCCGGGCCGGGCCGCTCGGTCACGTCCACCGAATACCACGGGTGTTCGCGGCGCCGCACGAAATACCACCTGCCGTCGCGGCGCTGGTAGACGTCGTCGTAGCGCATCGCGATGACATACCAACCCGCGCCGTCCTCGTGCTCGGCACGGCAGTACACGGACCCGGTGGCATGGTCGGCACCGACCATATCGAACTGATGCCCGCAAACCAGGTGGATGCTGCGGTAGAAGCGCCGGAGCACGCCGTCGTACCAGCGCTTCAGCGCGTCCCGGCCCCGGCCCAGTGACCCGGCCTCGACATCATCGATGAACAGCGCGACCAGCGCGTCGAGGTCACGGGCGTCCAGCGCCATCGCATAGCGACTCGGCAGCTGGCTCAGCTCGAGCTCAGATTCGATGCGCTCGAGCCGCCGCTCCAGAGCCCCGCTCGCTGCAGAGTCCACGGCAACAGTGTAAAGGTCGTTCGCATCATTCGAGAACCACGATTCTCGTTTGCATTACTATCAGGACCCATGCCGTTTCCCTCCATCACCCCGACCGTCCCGGCTCTGGCGCGGTCGAGCGCAGAGCGCTTCGGCGATCGGCCGTTCCTGGTCGCGGCAGGGGATGAACTCAGCTACACCGAACTGGAGCTGCGCTCGTCCCGGCTGGCAACCATTCTGCTTGCTGCGGGCGTGGGCAAGGGAGACCATGTCGGGATCTTGATGCCGAACAGCATCGAGTGGGCGGTCGCCTGGTTCGCCGCCACCCGAGTCGGCGCTGTCGCGGTCCCGCTGAACACCTTCTACAAGGCTCCCGAGCTCGCGTGGACAACGCGACATGCCGACCTCCGGATCATCCTGGCGCGGTCGACGTTCCGCAACCAAGACTTCATCGGACTGCTCGAAGAGGCGCTGCCCGGACTGGCCCAGCAGCGCGATCCGGGACAGCTCGCCGTGGAGTCGGCACCATACCTGCGCAGCATTGCGGTGTGGGGAGAATGCGATCGTCCATGGAGCACCTCGATCGGCGACGAGGGGTCGTCGCGAATCGACGCGGAGTTCCTGGCCGCCGTCGAATCCTGCGTGACTCCGGCCGACGACGCGATGATCATCTACACCTCGGGCAGCACAGGCAACCCGAAGGCACCGGTGCACAGCCAGGGAGCGCTGGTCCGCCACACCTACAATCTCACCTTCCACTACGGTGTCACGACGGATTCCGTGATGTTCACGGCCATGCCGTTCTTCTGGGTGGGCGGGCTCATCACCGGCCTGCTCGCGGTGATCCACCACGGGGCGACACTCGTCACCCAGCCGGCGTTCGACCCCGCCGAGGCGCTCGAACTGATCGAGAAGCACCGGGCCACGATCACGCTCGGCTGGCCTCAGCAGGGCAAGACATTGGCCGAGCATCCCGAGTTCGGTAGCCGGGATCTGACGTCGGTTCAACGAACCAGTATGCCTGCGATGGTTCCTGCGGATCGGCGGCCCCAGGGCCCGAACGCCCTGGGCATGACCGAATTGTGCGGTAACCACATCGGGGTCGATCCGTACATCGCGCAGCCCGCCGATCGCTCCGAGACCGGTGGCTACTCGATCGAGGGTCTCGAGCACGTCATCGTCGATCCCGACACCGCGCAGCCGGTGCCCGTCGGGACCGAGGGCGAGATCTGGGTGCGCGGTTACTCATTGATGCAGCGGCTGTACAAGCGCGAGCGTGAGGACGTCTTCACCCCCGACGGCTATTACCGCACCGGCGACTGCGGTGTGCAGTACGACGACGGATGGATCAGGTTCACCGGCCGACTCGGAGAGCTGATCAAGACCGGTGGAGGCACGAACGTCACGCCGTCGGAAGTCGAACTGGCATTGAGCAAGTGCGACGGTGTGCTCGAGGCCTACGTGGTGGGCGTCGAGGACGGTGACAACGGTACCGTGGTCGGCGCCGCGGTCGTGCCCCGCGGGGACGCTGCACTCGACAGTGGCGAACTGCGCAAGCAGGTCCGGGGAATGCTGTCTGCATACAAGGTACCGAAATTCATCTGGATCACGGCCAAGCAGGATCTGCCGTTCACGGCGTCGGGCAAGGTCAAGAAATCCGATCTCGCCGACCAGCTCAGCAAGCTGCTCGTGCGCCGCTAGTCCACCAGCGAACGGTCGTCGGGCATATCGGTCGCCATCAAGGTCAGCGGGATACCGAACAGCGACTCGAGCTTCACCTCGGTCAGCTCGAATCCGTCTCCCTCATGGTGCTGCCGAAAGTCCGCCTTGGCTCCGTACCGTGCGGCGATGTGTTCGGCCCCGTCACAATCAGCGAATCGCACAACCACGGAGAACAGGCCCTCACCGTTTCGCGCCAGGAAGTCCGCCGCGGTCCCCGGGTTCACCGGTGCCGTAGCGGTCGGCGCGATCAGCTCGAACCCGCGGTCCCAGTCGAGACGCACCTGCAGACCGAGCTGCTCGAGTTCGAATGCCTGGAAGTGGAATCCCAACGCAGTCAGGTAATCCGTTGCAGAGTCCAGTCGCTCGAGCCCGATGGCGAATACCACATGATGCAGCAGTGGTAGCGGTCGCGTCATGGATGTCACGCTACCAATTCTCGAATATCTGAGTTCTCGAATAACGATCATTGCGGTTCTCGCAGAGTTAGATTGACCGGGGGAACGCGTAGGCAGACCGTCCGAGAGGATTCCGTGGCGCTGGAGCAGTTTCGTCTCGACGATCACGTGGCGATTGTGACGGGTGCGGGCCGTGGTGTAGGCGAAGGTATCGCCAAGGTGCTCGCCGAGGCCGGCGCGACGGTCGTGGGCACCGCCCGAACCTCGTCCGAAGTGGATCAAACGATCAACGCCATCAGGGAAGCCGGGGGCAAGGGGCTGGCGATCACCGCCGATGCGCTCGTCCGTGAGGACAGCGAACGGGTGGCCCGAACCGCCGTCGACGAGTTCGGCCGCATCGACATCCTGATCAACAACGTCGGGTTCGCCACCTACGGACCCTTTCTGGACCTGACTGACGACAACCTGCGCCACACGTTCGACTACTGCGTCACCTCGGCGTTCATCATGAGCCAACTCGTTGTTCCGCACATGCTGAAGGTGGGGCGAGGCTCCATCGTCAACATCTCCTCCGGAGCGGGCCGGTTCGGCATCCGCGGGCTACTGCCCTACTGTGTCGCCAAGGGTGGACTGGAGGCATTGACCCGGGCGATGGCCCAGGAACTCGCGCCAAGAATTCGCGTCAACGCCATCGCTCTCGGCGCGTTCATGACCACTGGACTGCAGTCCAGCTTCGATCTCATGCCCGGTTCGGAGGAGCAGCTGAAGGCCCGCACGCCACTGCACCGCGTGGGCGATGTCGAGGACCTCGGCCGCCTGGCGCTCTATCTGTCGACACGCGACTGTTATGCGACGAATTCGGTCTTCGCCGTCGATGGGGGTCTGCAAGGCCCCAACTCCGAATTGCCCATACCCGATCTGTAACTGCTTCGAGGAGCGAATACATGAGTGTCAAACCGCTACGGGTGGCCGTCATCTCCACCGGGTGGATCAGCAGCGTTTCGATCCGCGCGATCGTGCGACGTCCGCATCTGGACCTGGTCGGCGTGTGGGTGCACAGCCCCGAGAAGGTCGGCAGGGACGCAGGCGAGATCGTAGGCCTGGGCCCGATCGGTGTGCTGACCACAGGTGACCTCGACGACATCATCGCGTTGAAGCCGGACTGCGTCCTCTACGGCGCCGCCAGCGCGGAGATGGACGCGGCCGCGGTGCGCGACTACGTGCGGTTACTCAACGGCGGCCTCAACGTCGTGACGACGAACACGCCCGGAATGATGTTCCCCGACAGGTGGATACCCGACCTCGCCGACCAGGTGCGTGCCGCCGCCGAGGCCGGCGGAGTCACCATCTACACCTCGGGCATCGAACCCGGCTTCGCCGGCGACCAGTTCGCGGTGTTGCTGACGACACTGTCGAACACCATCCGGGCCATCCGGGCGCAGGAAATCTTCGACTACTCCGCGTACCCGAATCGCGATCTGATGGTCACCGCCATGGGCTTCGGCAAACCGCTCGATTTCACTCCGCTACTCGAACTCGAGGGCGCGCAACAGTTCGCCTGGGGTCCACCCATCGGGCTGGTAGCCAAAGCCCTGGGTGTCGAACTCGACGGAATCAGCGAGAAGTACGAGCGTGTCCTCACCCCGCGCGACCTCCACGTGGCGTGCGGACTCATTCCGGCAGGCACCGTCGGCGCGGTACGCGCGGAGACCACCGGGGTCGTCGACGGGCAACCGTTCATCACCATCGAGCACATCAATCGCATGGCGCCCGATCTGGCACCGGAGTGGGCCACCGCACCCAATGGAACGTATCGACTCATCATCGAGGGCCAACCCCACATGCAGTGCGATCTCCGTCTGGGCACCGAGGACACGGCAGAGTCCGCCAACGCCAACGCGATGGAGGCCACCGCCATGCGCGTCGTCAACGCCATCCCGTACGTGGTCGAGGCCGCACCCGGGATCGCGACCTCTCTGGACCTGCCCATCACCGCGCCCCGAGGGGCGCTCGAGACGCCTACACGGTGAACATCGGGCCGCGCGGAGCCCCGCGGACCTCGTTGCCCCCGTCGACAGCGAAGCTCTGCCCGGTCATCCAGCTCGATTCGGGACCTGCCAGGTAGCGGATGGCCGGCGCGATGTCGTCCGACACGCCCAACCGCCCGAGGGGCACGCGCTCGAGGAAGCTGCTCGTCAGTTCCTCGAGGTGGATGTAGCCCTGCGTCGTCGCTGCCTCGGTCAGTCCCGGGCGCACGGCGTTGACGCGGATGCCTTTCGGGCCGAGTTCGGACGCGGCGACCTTGATCAGCATCTCGAGGGCAGCCTTGCCGGCCGAATAGTGGCCGAGTCCCTCCATCGGGATCTTCGCCGACGTCGACGATACGAACACGATGGACCCGCCGCCCGTCATCAATGGCGCCCCGTAGCGCAGCGCCAGAAAGTTCGACCGCAGGTTGCCCATCACGTGGTCGGTGAAGGTGGCGAGATCCTGCTGTACCAGCGGCCCGGTGCCGCCGGTGGCGACCGTGCCAACGACGATGTCGAGCCGTCCCGCGACGTCGAACGCGGCCTGGGCGGCCTTCTTCACTGTGTCCTCGTCTTCGGGGTCCCCTTTGTGCAGATGAACCTCGGCCGTAGGCGCGTGTTCCAGGATGCGGTCCCGCGTCGCATCCAACCGCTTCGACGAACGGCCGAGCAGAAACAACGTGGCACCGTCGGCCGCGAGCAGCCGCGCGCTGGCCTGGGCGATTCCCGCTGAGGCCCCAAGGATGAAAGCCGTGTGGCCATCCAGAATCGTCATGCGTTGCCTCGCCTTCAGAGTAAGGCCGTTGCGCCTACGCGCACCGACGCTACCAGCGTCCGATAATTATCGTTCTTGTTTACTGCAATACCAGTTCTCGGACGGCCGGCGCTGCTGTAGCGTGCCGGTGTGACTGACTTGACCGGGCGTGTCGCGCTCATCACCGGGGCCGCGCGCGGCCAAGGCCGTGCCCACGCCCAACGGCTGAGCGCTGACGGCGCCGACGTCATTCTCATCGATGTCGCGGGGCCTCTGCCGGACTGTGTGCCCTACGATTCCGCCACCCCCGACGAGTTGGAGGAGACCGCCGAACTCGTGCGGGCCAATGGCCGGCGAGCCGTCGCGGCTGTCGTCGACACCCGTGACCACCAGGGCATGTGCGACGCGGTGGACGACGCCGTGGACCAGCTCGGCAGGTTGGACGTGATCGTTGCCAACGCGGGCATCTGCGTGCCCGCTCCGTGGGATCAGGTCACACACCGCGACTTCCAGGACGTCGTCGACGTCAATCTGGTCGGCACCTGGAACACCGTGATGTCAGGGGCCAAGCACATTGTCGCGGGCGGCCGCGGCGGGTCGATCATCCTGATCGGCTCGGCCGCCGGTATCACCATGGAGCCGTTCATGATTGCCTACACAGCGAGCAAGCACGCAGTGGTCGGCCTTGCACGCGCATTTGCCGCGGAGCTCGGAAGGCACCGCATCCGGGTGAACAGTCTGCACCCGGGGTCCGTGGCGACACCGATGGGCACCGGCCGCATGCTCGACGCCATGGCCGAGGCCGCGGCCTCCAATCCTTCGCTGCGCAACGGGTTCGGCAAGCAGCTTCTGCCAGACGCTGTGACGATGCCCGAGGATGTCGCCAGCGCGGTCGCGTGGCTGGCCTCCGACGAATCGCGGTACGTGACCGCGACGGCGATGTCGGTCGATGTGGGAGCGACGCAGGGCTAACCGGCGCCGATTCGGGCGAGCGTGTCTGCCAGGTCGATGGGTCGGGAGAAGAACGGCGAATGCCCGCCGTCCATCTCGACGAGATCGGCGCCGATCCTTTCGACGGCGTTGCGGCGCGCCCACTGCGCACCGACTGCTCGGTCGCCGCGCAGCAGGATGTAGGTCGACGGGGTCGATGGCCAGTCAGCAATCGGGCAGGTCTCGACGAACACCGTGAACGACTGGTCGCGCATCTCGTGAAAGGCGCGACGCGCAACGTCTTCAGGGCAGTCGTGGTAGAAGCCGTCGCGGACGGACTCCCACGTCAGCCCGAAGGGCCCGGTTCCGTCTGTTCGTGGTTCGGGGAACGTGATCGCATCGGCATTGGCCGCGAGGTGTTCAACGAATGACTGTCCTGGCACCGGAAGCAGTCCGCCGACGAAGACCATCCGGCTCACCGGTCGCAGGGTGGCCAGCACCGGGACGCACAGACCCGCTATGGAGTGGCCAACCACCACCAGGTCGTCGATTGAATCGCCCACCGCATCGCCGATCGCGGCGCCCGCAACCCGAGCCCATTGCAGGGCGCCCGCCGCGTCGTCGTCCACCGGAAGGTTCGGCGCCACCGTGAGATGGCCGTGCCGCCGCAACTCGTCCTCGACAGCTTGCCAGCACGATCCGTTGTGCATGCCACCGTGCAGCAGCGCGAACACCGTCACCGCTCCGACCGCAGTGCGCCGAAACGCGGCTGGCCCAGAGCGATCCGGATCAGATGGTGCATCGCGATCGATGGCGTCACGCGCCCGACGATTCGGAACATCTTGGCGTCCAGACCCGCCCCCCGGTGCACGATCGGGCGGCGATCATTTTCGAGTGCCCTGCTCAGTGCGCGTGCGAATCGTTCCGGTGGATTGGCGACACCGACAGCGAGTCGGCCGCGCCGCTCGATCTTCGGATGCTGCATTCCATAAGGCCCGGTACGGTTCCGGTACACAACGGCGCCATCGGCGGTGATATCGGTCCGGTAGGTTCCGGCCAGCAGGATCGTCACACCGAGCCCGTACGGCGCCACCTCCGCAGCCAGTGCTTCTGCCCAGCGTTCTGCGGCCGCCTTACTCGCCGAGTACACGGATGCCAACGGCATCCCCCGAACCGCCCCGGTACTGGACACGATGACGATGCGACCGCGCCCGGCGGCACGCATCGACGGCAACAGTGCGTTGGTGAGCGCGGCGGGGGCGAACAGGTTTGTGGTGAACACCCGAGTCCATTCCTCGGCCGGTGTTTCCTCGACGAAGCCTGCCACCGCTACACCGGCGTTGTGCACCAGCGCGTCTGGTGCACCGCCGGCTTCCAGGATCGCGTCCGCAGCGCTCTGCACCGCATCAGGGTCGAGCAGATCCAGGGCGATTCCCTGCAGACGCGGATCACCCTTCCTCGCACCCGTGGCTTCGCGCAGCAATTCCAGCCCGGCGGCGGCGGAGCGCATCGCGGCCAGGACCCGCCATCCCCGCCGATACAGCTCGACCGCCGAGGCGAATCCCAGGCCTCGGGAGGCTCCGGTGATGACCGCCGTGCGGACGTCTCCCTGACTCTGCGAGTGGCGGATCCGCGACGTCATCTGAAGAACGGCCCGGGCTTTCCCGCCTCCTCCACATGGCCGTACGGGTCGTACACCTTGACTGTCGGATAAGGGTTCTGGTCGTAGATGGGCCGGGACAGGCCGGCTTCGCGCAACCCCGCCAGCACCGCGAGCGGGATGGCGAACGAGACGAGCCCCACCGTCATCGACACGAGCAGCTGACGCGTCAGCGTCACCGGTGAACGGTTCTGCCGCGTGGGTAGCCGTCGCACGATGCGGTTGATGAGGACGAGTTCGTCGTCCTCGTCGCGGACGCACATGACTGCCACCATCGCGAAGATGAAGGAGTCGTAGACCGCCATGACCAACGGAAAATGGATGTGGCCCAGCTGCACAACCGGCCCCACGGCCTCGGTGTAGAAGAAGATCCCCGCTCGCATCCAGGTGGTCTGGATGACGAAGTTGATCGGGAGTGCGATGAGGAAGGCCCCGATGAACACCGAGACCAGACGATGGCGGGCCAACCAGTCGACGCGTTTCATGACGGGATCGAGGAACCGGTCGTGCAGTTTCAGGAAGCCGAGCCCGTTCAGCAGATAGTAGGCGGCGTAGCCGCCGAGGAATGCAAGCGCGGGCTCGAGGTTGGGTGAAATGTTGACGTAGGGCCACGAGAAGGGGAAGTGCAGCATGCGGGGGTCGAAGATTGCGAAGGTGGCCCAGTTGGCGAGCGGATCGAGCGCCCCGGTGATCAGGCCGGCGAAAGCGATGATGACCGTCCAGTGCACCTTGCGCTGTCGCCACGAGAGCACGACGAGCACACCGATCAGCCCGATTGCCATCGGGATCGAGCTGAGCCCCACCGCGAGCGGCCAGTTGTCGAAGCCCAGAAAAGGCGGATAGGGCCTGGGGCCCGGATTCGGGTTCGTTCTGGTGGGATCGCCATGTAGGCCTGTCTCTACCGTCGCGATCGTCACCACCGCGAACACCAGGTAGGCCGCTACGAACAGTGACCATCCCACTCGCGCCGGCCAGGGTGACCTCTGCGGCGCCCCGGTCGACGACTCCGAGGGCACGTCAACGGTGCCGGTCATCCGACCCGTACCGGTAGGGTCGCCCAGCCCCGGACGCTGGTGGTGTGCGCGTGGCGTGCGTTCTGATAGTCGACTTCCCAGTCGGGCCATCGGGTCAACACCTCCTCCAGTGCGACGCGGGCCTGCACCCGGGCCAGCGCCGCGCCCAGGCAGAAGTGGATTCCGTGGCCGAAACTGAGGTGGGCCGCCTTGCGGCGGATGTCGAATCGGTCCGCGTCGGGGTACTGCCGTTCATCACGATTGGCAGATCCATTGATCAATAGCATCACCGACCCTTCTCGCACCGTCTGTCCGTAGAGCTCGACGTCACGCGCGACATACCGGGCCTGCACGGGAGAGGGCGCCTCGTAGCGCAGCACTTCTTCGACAGCATTCGGAATGAGACTGAAGTCGGCCGCCAGCGCCCGTCGCTGGTCGGGATGGTCCGAGAGCAGTTGCCCGGCGAAGCCCAGTAGCCGGGTGGTCGTCTCGTTTCCCGCTCCGACGACGGTGCCCGCGTATGTCAGCACCTCGGCGCGGGTAAGTCGCCTTCGCTGACCGTCCACCCCTTCGATTTCGGCGTTGACCAGATCCGTCATCAGGTCATCGGACGGGTGTTCGTAGCGCCAGTCGATGAACTCCTCGAGCATCGATCCGCTGCGCGCGAGCATGTCGGCGGCGACGTCCCCCGGTGCGCCACGGTCGAGGTTGAGCAGGTCGTCGGTGTTCTGGCGTATCGCAACCTGGCGGTCCTCCGGTATGCCGAGCAGATAGCCGATGGTTCGCATCGGCATCCAAGCACCCAGATCTGCGATGAAATCGAACGAATCCGCCTCGGCCAGAGGCTCCAGAGCACGTCTGCAGAACTCGCGGGCCATCGGCTCGATGGCAGCCATCCGGCGCGGGGTGAAGACCCCGGACATCAGGCGGCGGTGCAGATCGTGGATCGGCGGGTCCTCGAACAGGATCACCCCCGGCGGGACCTCGATGCCGTTGAGCAGTACCTCGATGACCGTGCCCCGCCCCGAACGGAAATCCCGCCAATTGACCAGCTCGCGGGACACGTCGGAGTACCGGCTGAGCGCGTAGAAGCCATATCGGTCGTTGTGATAGAGCGGGACCGAGTCACGCAATTGCTTCCACACCGGATAAGGATCATCGTCGATGTCGAAGTCGAACGGATCGTAGTACGGCTGCGCGTGCACTGTTTCGGCCACCTGTGGCGTCCCCTTAAATTGACCCGAGTTCCGCGATTCTCACGTGCCTGCGTCCGCCGCTACAGCGCTGTTACCTCTGATCACAGGCATGTTCGTCCACCGATTCCGGTCGTCCCGATACCAACCGGCCGCGGCGAGGGCGCCACCGTCGGCATATACCACCGTTCCGGACACCCATGATGCGAGCCGGCTCGCCAGGAACAGGACACAGCCCGCGCTATCGTCGGGCGCACCGAAGCCGCCCAACGGAATCCATCCCGGGTTGTTGTGGCGCTGCGTCGGGTGGATCATCTGATCGAGCGGAACCTGCGCGGTGTCAGTGGTTTCGGGGGCGACCGCGTTGACCCGGATCCCGTCCGGGCCCAGCTCCAGCGCCAGGCTCATCGTGAACCCGGTGACCGCCGCCTGGAACGGCGAGTCCGGTCCGAGTTCATCGCGCAGAGCCGACGCCAGGTCGGCGTCGACCTCGAGCACGGCCGGCGCGGCTCCGAACTCGTCGAAACGACGCACCGTCGACAAGCCTGTTCCGGCCCCGCCCCCGGTCACCAGTACGGTCTTACCGTCGACGTCGATCACGCACCGCCACCTTCCCCAGGTGTGAGAACATAGATTCTCTCATGCGAGAATGGCTGTATCATAGCCCGACTAGATAATCCCCGGACGTAAACAGACCAGGAGGCTGACTGATCAGCGCCGTCATGTCTCGCACGTATGTTTTTGCCGTCGAGTTCCAGGTCCCGGCGTCCGAGCGCGTAGGACCAGTCCTGGAACTCCACCAGGAAAGCCTCATCGACCTCGGTGCGCGATATGCGTTCGTCTACGAATCCATCCCGGAGCCGGGCAAGGTCCTGGTCGTCATCGGCATACGGACAGAACAGCCGCTACTGAACCTGCTGCGCTCGCCGTATTTCTTCGAATGGTTCGACGCCGTCGGCGTCAACGAACTCCCCGCGGTCTTTGCGGGTGAGAAGGTCGAGCGCTTCGACCTCGGCGATCCGCCGCGCCCTGGCAGTGATCTCGTCGTCGCCGCCGTGATGCCGGTCGAGAACGTCGAGGAGTTCATGACCTGGGTACGCAAGTCGCTCGACGACTTCGGTCGGGCCGGTATCCGCCGCACGTTGGTCTACCGTGCGTTCGACAATCCGCGTGAAGTGATGTTCCTCCAGCAGCTCGAGGACAAGGAGTCGGCGCTGCTGTGGGCAGAGCAGTCCGACGCCGCGTCGTCATGGCTGGAGTCCGCGGGAATCGGTGCCTATCCTCCGGTTTTCATCGGCCAGCTGGTGACCGCGATGCGCTTTGCCGAGCCGAGCAAACGGGGTAGTTACTGATGTATGTATGCCTCTGTCTCGGGGTCACCAACGAAGCCGTCGCCGAGGCCGTGGCGGCAGGCGCCCGGACCACCCGCCACGTCGCTCAAGCCTGTGGGGCAGGTTCGGAGTGCGGGCGCTGCCGCCGGACTGTTCGCGCCATCATCGACGCAATGCACCACACCCCCAGGACCGCACGACCACGCAGAGAGAGCAGAGCATGAGCGATCGCCACGCCAACATCGCCGGAACCCGCATTCTGATCGTCGGGGCGTCCTCAGGCATCGGACATGCTCTGGCGCTGGCCGCCCATTCCCGAGGCGCGAAAGTCGCCTTGGCCGCGCGGCGGATCGACCGGCTGGGCCAGCTCGCCGCCGAACTCGACGGTTCCGCCCACGAACTCGACGTATCTGATCCCCGCGCCATCGAGGATGTCGTGCACCAGGTGGGTGCCGCGTTCGGGCACCTCGACGCGATCGTGTTCACGAGCGCCGCAGTGCCTTTTGCTCTGATCGAGGATACGGACTACACCACCTGGCTGCACGCATACAGCGTGAACGCCGTCGGGGCATCGCACGTGTTGCGGACAGCCCTGCCCTATCTGACGCAAAACTCGGTGGCGGTCATCGCCTCCAGCCACGACGTGGGCCACCCCCGGGTGGGGGTGGCCGCCTATCACGCAAGCAAGGCTGCGTTGGACGAGATCCTGCGTTCATGGCGCGCCGAGCATCCCGAACTCGCGGTGATCAGAGTCAGCGTAGGCCCCACCGAGGGCACCGAAATCCTGCGCGGCGCCGACCGTGACCTGTTGGCCGACCTCTACCGCGCGTGGGCACATCAAGGCCAGATCCCGGCGAAGATGTCGGCGGTGGACGATGTGGCCAACGCGATGTTGTCCTTGGTCGCGGTGGCCCGGGCCAACCCGTCGGTCGTCACCGACATCGTCCACCTGGCCCCCAGGGCGTCGCGATGATCGCCCCCGGCCGAGCAGCCGTGAGAGAAGGCGACTGAGATGGATCTCGGGCTGGGTGGAGCCAGCGCCGTCGTCACCGGGGGCAGCAAGGGCATGGGACTGGCCATCGCCGAAACCCTCGGAGCCGAAGGTGCCCGCGTCGCCGTCATGGCCCGCGGCGTTGAGGCGCTCGAATCCGCCGCACACCGCGTCCGAGCGGCCGGAGCGCCCGAGGCGCTCGCGATCAGCGTCGACATGGCGAACGCGGACTCGATCGCCGCCGGATACGCCGCGGTGCAGGAGGCGTGGGGCAGCCTGAACGTTTTGATCCACACCGTGGGACCTGGTGCGGGCTCGTTCGAAGAACTCGACGACGCCGACTGGCACGCCGCCTTCGACCTCGGCACCATGTCGGCGGTTCGCTCCGTGCGTGCAGCGCTGCCGATGCTGCGGGCGGCAGACTGGGCTCGGATCGTGACCCTGTCGGCCCACTCCATCCAGCGGCAGAGCCCCCGACTTGTCGCCTACACCGCGTCGAAGGCGGCCCTGTCGAGCTTCACCAAGAACCTGTCGAAAAGTCTCGGCCCGGAGGGCATCCTGGTCAACTGTGTGTGCCCGGGAACCATCGTGACGGCGAGCTTCACCGACATCCTCAAAGAGGTGCTCGCCGCAGACGGGTTCGATTCGGCGGACCCGCATGACGTCATGGCGTGGGTGGAACGGACCTATGGCCATCCCTGTGACCTCGGGCGAGCCGGACTGCCCGAAGAGATCGCTTCGGCCACGGTATATCTGGCGTCCAGACGAAACGGCTACGTCACCGGGGCGACGGTGAACGTCGACGGCGGCAGCGATTTCATCTGAGCCTTCGTCTGAGCCGGGCTCAGCCCTTCTTCGCCATCTGGTCGGCCGCGGTGTCGGCCCATTGCGCATTGTGCCGGCCCATCGTCATCGCGCCGTGCCATCCCCCGTCGGTCCACAGCACGGTTCCACCGACGTAGCTCAGCCGCGGGCTGCCCAGACACACCAGCGGCCAGGCCTGTTCCTCGGCCCTCGAGTACCGCCCGACCGGCCCGATCGCATCGTCCACGGTCTCCTTGCCCATCAGATCTTGGAACGCCGGCATCATCGCCGTTTCGGTGGGCCCGGGATTGATGCAATTGATGCGGATGCCCTTGCGCCCGAGCTCCGGGTACCACCAGCCCACCCACGCATCGATGATGTATTTCGAGTAGGCGTAGCCACTCCACGACCACTTCTTCTCATTGGCCTCGAGCCATTCGACGGCGGCGTCGAAGCCGTCGGTCTCGAGCAGCGTGGTGATGACCTTGATGTGGTCCTGCCATCCGATCGCCGCCGACGACGAAATCACGCTGATGGCCGAGCCCGCGCTCATCTTGGGAACCAGAAGCTCGGCGAGATGGCGGGCGCCCACGAAGTTCACCAAGATGGTGTCCCATTCGCTGAACGGCGGACCCGGCAGCCCTGCGCAGCTGAACAACCCATCGACGGGACCATCGATCGCGTCCACCACTTCTTCGATGCTCGAGCGATCTCGGAGGTCGATCTGCAACGCACGGGCGACCGGAACCGTGGTCGGCTTGATGTCCAGCGCGGTGACCTCCGCACCGAGGTCGACGAGGATCTGGGCCGCCGCCTGCCCCATGCCAGACGCCGCACCCGTGACGACAACGGACTTGCCCTGGTACCCCAGCACGTCTTCCATGACCACTTCCCTTCGACAGGTCAGCCCGAACCGGATGAGAACCTGAACTTACTCGATTTGAGAGCAAACGTTATCACTCGCCATACACTGGCTGGATCAGCGATCCGCAGGAGGCGCCATGACCGTCAGTGACCGCCCGATTCGGGTCATCCAATGGGCTACCGGCGCGGTCGGCACCGAGATGGTGACCACCATCCTCGACCACCGGCCCGACATCCAACTGGTCGGGGCTCGGGTGTACTCAGAGGCCAAGGACGGCGTCGACATCGGCACCCTCGTGGGTCGGGCGCCCATCGGCGTGTCGGCCACCACCGACGTGGACCGGATACTGAACACCGACGCCGATCTCGTGCTGTACGCGCCGTCGTTCACCGACCTCGACGACGTCTGCGCGTTGCTGGAGAGTGGCAAGAACGTGGCCACGGTGTCGTTTCTGTTCCACCCACGACGCATCCCCGAAGCTGACCGTGAACGTCTCGCGGCGGCCTGCCGACACGGCAACAGCACCATTCATGCCAGCGGCCTGAACCCCGGCAATCTGTCCGGGGTGCTGCCCCTGGCCCTGTCCGGGATGAGCCGCACGATCGACAAGCTCACCTTGCAGGAGCGCGCCGACTGGTCACTGTGGGAGAGCACAGACATCACCTTCGACGGGATGTGGTTCGGGCGACCGGTCGACGACGTGCACCCGACGGCCAACGACTTCCTCTCGTTCAACACCCGGTTGTTCACCGAGCAGACCTGGTTCATCGCCGACACGTTGAACGCGGCGATCGACGACGTCTCGGTCACCCTCGAGGCGGTTCCGGCGACCAAGGACCTGCAGATACTCGGCCACGAGCTGAAGGCGGGAACCACCGCCGGGCAGCGGTGGAGTTTCGTCGGCTCACGCCGGGACACGCCGCTGATCGAATTCGAGACGCTGTGGACCGTCGGCGGCGAATACCCCTCACACTGGCCGGCGCCCGATGACGGCTGGACCCTCACGATCGAGGGCGACCCCTCGATGCGCACGCATTTCCTGTGCCTGGCCAGCTACAGCCGCGCGGCTTCGGTCGAGGAACACGTGCGCGCCGGTCTCATCGCCGTGGCCATGCAGGTCGTCAACGCCGTACCCGCGATCTGCTCCGCACCGGCTGGTTTCGCGACCATGGCCGACCTGCCGCTGATCCGCAGCTTCACCGGCTTCGGGGACCACCCGGCGAATCGGTGATCGCTTCAGGTGTTGAAGTCCGGCAGCGGCGTCTCCGGAGCGCCGTCTTCGGACGGCACGTCGACGTGCGCGTCGCTTTTCGCCTCATCCTGCAACTCGGCGGCGCGCCGCAGGTTGTCGCCCGTGTTCTCCGCATGATCGGGTGTAGTCACGAAGTCTCCCCTCAAGTTCGGTCGAGGAGCGCTATACCCACCCGCAAGCGAGTTCTACACGCTCTCAAGCGAACCTGTGGTGGACCCGGCCACGATTGTGGTCCGTGTGCGTACGTGATCGTCGTGCACCTGGCTCAGGAAACGGCCGATCGCCGCCACGACAGGGGCGGTGTGTCGAGGGTCGACCAGGTCGAAACCGTGCCCCAGACCCGGCAACTCGATGTAGGCGACCTTGGCACGGGCTACCGAACGCAACCGATCGACAAACGAGCGTGCTTCGCTTGCGGGAATGATGGAGTCGTCGCTTCCGTGGACGACCAGGAACGGTGGTGCGGAGTCGTGTACCCGCGCGATCGGGGACGCCGCCGCGAAAACCTCGGGATGGCGAGCCTGCGAGCGCTTGACCACGATGCGTTCGAGGAACTGCACGAAACGGTCGCGTTGACGCGTGGATCTGTCCTGCCAGTCGTACAGGCCGTAAACGCTGACGACCGCGTCGACTGACGCGTCGGTGCCTGCCCCGCCGTCGGTCCCCCACTCGGGGTCGTTGGCGCTCAGACCCGCCAGACTCGCCAGGTGACCACCTGCCGAACACCCCGCCACCGTGATGAAATCAGGGTCGCCGCCGAACTCGTCGATGTGCTCGCGCGCCCACGCGATGGCCGTCTCCACGTCGGTCATCTGGCGCGGCCAGCGGTGGTGCGGGCTGGTGCGGTATTGAACTGACAGGCAGATCCATCCGCGGCGCGCCATGTGCGCCATCAACTCGTGGCCCTGCAGTTCCCTTCGCCCGAAAACCCACGCGCCGCCGGGGATGAAGACCATCACAGGTGCCGGACGCTTCGGCGGTTCGGCGATGCGCCAGATGTCGAGCAGCTGACGTGGATGGTCGCCGTAGCGGACCGAGGAGGCGTGCACGTAGCGCCGTTGCCGGGTGGCCTTCCAGACCGGCACGAGATTCGGATGCGAGGGCCAGGGCTGGGCCAGCCGCTCGGCGGTGACGACGTCTCCCAACGCCTCCAGCAACACGTCCGGGGTCAGTGCCCGCTGCACCCGTCGCCGTTGCGCCGCGTCCGCGTCCAGCCGCGGTTTCGAGAGCGCCAGCAGGATATCGGGCAGATAATCGCGACCTCCCACTCCGAGAGCGGCAAATCCGCCCAACAACTCGAGGTGCCTGCCGACAACCGGTATCGAGGCAGCAGCGGTGCTCAGCGCGATGAGATAGTCCCCGGGCTTGGCTCGGGTCAACCAGCACCCGCGGCGCCTGGACGCATTTCCGGATGGCTTCGCCGCAGAGGTGCGCACCTGCACAGCCTAAGCCATCACGGACGAACACCTTCGGCAATCGCTGATTCCCAGCGGGTTTCACACAACTACACCCACCGGAGGTGGGCCCGTCAACGGCCCCTGGCGAGCGCGTAGGCCTGCGTCGCCATGTCGAGGAGTTCAGGGGTGATGAGGCCGCCCCCGTATTCCGACCAACACCAGCTTCGCGCGATGCTCCTTCCCGACGAGGTGGCGGTCAGCGGACCGAAGGTGTGCAGCGGGCTGCCACTCGAGTCGAACGACATCGTGTAGGTGTCGGACCCCATCGACGTATCAAGAGCGATGAGTTTTCCTGCGTCGCTGAAGGTCGGCCTGGCCACGACGTCCTTGTGCACCGTGGTGGCACCACTCTTGAGTTGATAACCCGGTCCGAAGGACACGCTGTCTCGGCCCTGCCAGAAGCTGCCGCCGCCAAGCTCCCCGTCTGCGAATTCGTGCAACCAGGACACCCACATGCCTTGCAGGTGGCGGACTATCGGCAGCTCGGTGTAGATCGTGCCCGCCGGACCGTAGGCGAAGTCCTGGTGGGTGTACCCGGACACCTCGGTACCGTTGATCATCCCGGTGGCATACATCAGTTCGTGCCGGTAGTAGACGTCGGCATCGATCCCCTGCTGTGGCGGCACGTGGGTCATGACGATGTCACTGACCGTCTGACCGTGAAGCTCCCATCGCCCGCTGGCGTCGTACCAGTGGAATCCGTCAGCATCCCGTTCGATTCGGCCGCTTTGGTAGCTCAGTTGCACGCTGGAGTCAGTTTCGACCAACTGCATGGGTTCGAACCAGTCGAGCGTCGAGTATTCGTCGAACAGGTGCGGGGCGTCGACGTCCATGCCCTTGCGCAACGGACGAAAGCCACAGATCGGAGACACCACGTGCGTCATCCCTGCGATGAAGTCGTCACACCCGCGCACTCCCCAGTAATCGTTGCCCGCTGCATCGCTGACGATTCCGCCCAACCAGATGCCGCACAAACCAGGGGCCGAGTCCGGCCGCCAATCACGGCGGTAGTGGTCCAACGTCGGCTGTTGGCTGATGACGTTGAACTCAACGTGCTCGTACATGTTCGATCGTCTTCCTCTCGAGCGTCTTCGGCCGCGGAAAACCACCACGGCCAGTCGGCCGGGCACGGGTGATCGCGAAGTCCGATCTCACGACGAGTAGGCCATTTCGTCGAAGATCGAACCGGGCACCAACAGGTCGTGAGTGTCGGTGATCTGGTCCAGGTGACTCGCCACGTCCTCGGCGCTGACCATGCCGGTCTCGCTGATCCAGCCTCGTGTCACACCGATCTGCAGGGCTGCCACCCGGCCACGGAACGCACTGAGCACCAATTGTGTTCGACTACATGACTCGCTGGCCAGGTAGGCGACAACCGGAGCCACCTGATCGACGCGCAGACTGTCGAGGAACTCCCGCCCGTCGGCGGTGTCGGCAGCGTCGGCCATCAGGGCCCGCGCCATTCGTGTCGCTGCCATCGGCATGATCGCGTTCGCGGTGATGCCGAACTCCGCGCCCTCGAGAGCGACCACGTTCATCAGTCCGAGCATCCCCGTCTTGGCGGCGGCGTATCCGGCCAGTCGCGGCTGGCCGAAGACCCCGGCTGCCGATGACACGAACACGATTCGGCCATAGCCCGCATCCTTCATCACCGCGAATGCGGGACGCACCACGTGAAACGCCGCCATCAGATGGTGACGCAGCAGGGCCTCGAACCGATCGGTCGGCCAGCCCTCGAAGCTGTCGTCGTGGATGATGCCTGCGTTCGCGACCACGGCATCCAGCCGGCCGTACTCGCGCAGCGCCAGGTCGATCGCCTCCCGACCCCCGTCTTCAGTGCTGGCGTCGCTGACACACGCCACGGCTCGTCCGCCGTCGTCGACGATGGCGGCCGCCACGCCCTGCGCGGGAGCAGGATCGCAACCGCGCCCCTCAATGCCTGAACCGTTGTCGTGCACCACGACCGCCGCGCCGCGGTGTGCCAGTTCACGGCAGTAGGCCTCGCCCAACCCCCGTCCACCACCGGTGACGAGGACGACGCGGCCCGCAAGATCGATACGGTTCATCATCGGTGAAACAACCCTTTACCGGACGGCAGGGGAAGATCGAGTGTGGTGACGATGCCGGGTGGCGCCGCGACCACGGCCGGGATGCTGTTCACCACTCGGGACGCCGTGGCCACCATGCCTGCGTGCGCATGATCACCGTTGCGGCTACTGAGGTTGAAGTCCATGACATACGAGGGCTCCCCCGTGATCTCGATCCGGTAGGTGTATGAACCGGAGACAGGGCGCGGCCAGTCCGGGCACAGGTCGTCCCGCATGCGGGTGACGTGTTCGGCCACGATGACGGGTCGACCGTCTACCAGGCCGGCCACCTCGAATCTCAGGGCCGCGGCGGTCCCTTCGGCGATGTGGCCCCACGCAGTATCGAACGATTCCGGCGCGGGCACCCGGACGGACTGCTCGGTGATCTCGCCGAGCTCCACGTCGAGCCACTTCGCCCCCAGCTTGATGACCGAACCCCAGGCCATCGACAGCGCTCCGGGCGACAGCACCATCGGAACGTCCTCGAGTGGCCTCCCGAATCCCATCAGATCGCGCATGACGAGTGCGCTGTCGTAGGTCGAGTAGTCGCAGATCTCGATACAGCGGATCTGTTCGACGCTCTGACAGGTGCCCGCCAGCGCGAGAGGCACGATGTCGTTGGCGAAGCCGGGGTCGATCCCGTTGACGTAGAGACTCACCCCATTGGCAGTGGCCGCCGACTCGAGCGGCGCAAACAGCTCGTCGGGTACCACGCCCCACGGGAACTGCAGGAATGTGCCTCCGGTGCCGACCACGTTGACCCCGGCGGCAAGGATCCGACGGTAATCGTCAAGAGCTTCGAGCATCCGGGTGTCGGCGATCGCGGTGTAGACCGCGCAGTCAGGCTCGGTCTCCAGCAGGGCCCCCAGGTCGGTGGTGGCAACGATCCCGGTCGCCCGACCGATTCCGGCGAGTTCGCCTGCGTCTTTGCCCGCCTTCTCGGCCGAGGACACCCAGACGCCGGTGAGGTCGTAGCCGGAATTGCCCAGCACCGCACGTAGTGCGTGCGCGCCGACGCCACCGGTGCCGATCACGATGACGCGCAGGGACATCAGCGCCCCGCCCAGTGCGCGACGAAGGGCGTGATGGTCGACAAGTCATAGACCCCGGGGTCGGCAGCCATCACCGCGGGGATGGCGTTGATCGCGTGCATGGCCGTGGCAAGACATCCCTGTTGGGCATGATCTTCGTCAGGTGAGCCGACCACGAGATGGAATCGCAGGTTCGGCTCGCCGGAAAAGGTGACCTCGTAGCCGATTTCGGTGGGCCAATCGGGCGCCAGGTCATCGGCCATGCGGGTGAGGTGTTCAACGGTCAGCGTCACCTCGCCGCAGTCGGCCACCACGCCGAAGCGCATCGCCCCCACCGTTCCCGCCGGGATTTCACCGGCAGCCACCGACAACGCCCTCGGCGTTGTGGCAACCTCGCGGTACCCCTCGACGCCGCGGATGTGCAGGCCCAGCGCCTGAGCCAGCACGGTAGCGCTGCCGATCCAGGCACTGGCGGCGTACTCGGTGTTCGTGAGCAACGGAGTGGTGTCCTCGGGCGGGAAGCCGAAACCCATCGCGTTGAAGATCAGGTCGTGACTTGCGTAGGTGGAGTAGTTGAGCACTTCGCGAACATCGATGCGGCCGGCGCGCGCGGTGATCCGCGACAGGATCGGCCCGAGTGACTCGCCGACGAACCCGGGATATAGACCCAGGCCGAGAAACGTCGAATTTCCTGTGCTGCAGGCTGTTTCGATACTATCAGCCAGTGTCGCGTCGAGCGAGCGCGGGTGTACGAAACGGCTGCCGGTGGTGATCACGTCCTTACCGGATGCCAGAAGGTCGCAGACGTCGGCGAAGCATCCGGGTGTGTCGGTTTCGACCTTGCCCATGTAGAGGACCACATCGGCGTCGGTGGCCAGCAATGCGTCGCGGTCATCGGTCGCCGACAGGCCGATTTCCGGCATCCCACAAAGAGATCCAGCATCCACACCCGACTTGGCAGGGTCGTACACCCGCACGCCGACCAGGTCCAGATCATCTCGGCCGATGACATGGCGGAGCGACATCGTTCCGGTCACACCGGTGGCCCATTGAATGACGCGTGTCATCGACGTCCTCAATCCCAGACGACGTCGAGCCTGGATGGGGAACGGAACATGGTGCCGGTGATGTACGGCGCAGGGGCGTCGGGGTCGAGTCGAAGGCCTGGTAACTCGTCGAACAGGGCGTTGAAGATCTTGGTGCTCTCCAATCGCGCCAGATGCATCCCCAAGCACACATGCGCGCCGTGCGCGAAACCGATGTGTGGCTTGCGCTCCCGAAAGATGTTGAACTCTTCCGGGTCTTGCCAGCGGCTCTCGTCGTGATTGGCGCTGCCCAGGCTCAGCATCATGGTCGACCCTCGCGGAATGCGCACTCCGCCCAGTTCGGTATCGCAAGTGACCGCACGCATGAAGTTCAACAGCGGGGTCTCCCAGCGAATACCCTCCTCGATGGCCTGCGGCAACAGGCTCCGGTCGGTTCTCACCGCGTCGAGCTGATCCGGGTGCGTCAACAAGGCCAAGGCCAGGCTTGCCGTGGACCGCGAGGTGGTTTCCGCACCGGCGGGCAACAGGTTCCTCATGAAGCCGTAGATCTGCTCATCGGTCATCTTCACGCCGTCGACCTCGGCCGCAGCCAGGATCGAGACCATATCGTCTTTCGGCGACCTCCGCTTCTCGGCCAGGATGTCGACGAAGTAGTCCTTCATCTGCGCCGACGCCGCCATCGCGGTCTCCATGTCGCCACGAAACCCCAGGATGTCGATCGCCAGACGGTGAAACCACAGAACGTCGGCGTCGGGCAGTCCCAACAGCGCAGCGATCACCCGCACCGGAATAGGCATGAACACCGCGTCGACCAGATCTGCGTGCTTGTCCTCTTTGAACTTCGCTATGGTGCGGTCCACCAGCGGACCGACCAGTTCACCGTCCCACCGTTTCATCGACGAGCGGGCGAACGCGAACTCGTGCAACTTGCGGTACACGGCGTGTTCGGGCTCTTGCATCTCGAGAATCGTCGGGCCCTGCAGCGGACGCACGATGTCTTCGTAGCAGCGCGTGCTGAACGTGACGTTGTCGGTGAAAACCGCCTTGACCGCATCGAAGGAGTAAGCGGTGAACGTCTGCGTCCCCTTGTCCGGGTTGCCGACCAGGCCCATTTCCGGCCAGCCCGGATGCACCGGTGCCTGCGCACGCAATTGCTTCAGCAGCGGATACGGGGAGGCGTCGCCGTCCGCCCCCATTCCGACATTGAACTTCTCCTGCGCATCACGGATGCTCTGCTCGAGCTCCTCGACGGTTGGCGATTCCACCATGCGGCGACCCCTCACTACTACAGAACACGCTCAACATACACCCTGGTGGTTGCGAACATACATCATGTAGGTTGATTGATCGGGCATGTTGACCGCCCTCGAAAGCACTACCAGGAGTGATCGATTGACGATTCGAGTGGCACAGTGGGCAACGGGTGCGGTCGGGCGTGCCGCGCTGCGGGAACTGATTGAGAATCCTAGTTTCCAGTTGGTGGGAGTGCTGGTCTACGATCCTGCCAAAGACGGTCTCGATGCGGGCGCACTGTGCGGACTTCCGCCCACGACGGGGGTCCGGGCCACCACGGACAAGGATGTCATTCTGGAGTCGGGCGCCGAGGTGGTCGTGCATGCGGCCAGCAAGGCGCATGCAGTCGAGACGAACGCCGAGGACATCTGCCGGATGCTCGCGGCCGGTATCGACGTGATCAGTACGACGTCCTACAACCACCTCCCCACCTACGGCGCCGCCACCGCCGAGGCCTTCCTCGATGCGTGCCGGACCGGGAACTCGCGCTTTCACGCCGCCGGTGAGAATCCGGGTTTCATGTTCGAGCGCTTGGTCACCACCGTCACCGGGTTGAGCAAGTCCATCGACCGGATCGACCTCTACGAGGCCACCGACGTCTCTTCGGTCGACAGTCGGCCGATGTTGATCGACCTGATGGGGATGGGTCGCTCGCCGGCAGACGTCACCGTCGACTCACCGATCATCAAGAAGCTGGACATGGCGTACCGGCAGACGCTCAACGGCACCGCCGACGTCCTCGGCATCGAGCTGACGCACATCGACGTCTCGGTCGACTGCACGACTCTGCCCCACCCCATCGAGATAAAGGCCGGTGTCATCGAGGCCGGAACCGTAGTGGGCCAGCGGTTTTCCTGGGTCGGCCACTGGTCGGGCCGGCCGCTACTCGCCGTCCACGAGGAGTGGGTGCTCACCCGCGACCTCCCCCAATGGGGCCTCAAGCCGCTCGCGCACGGCGAGAAGGCGCCGCTGATACGGGCCGTCATCAGGGGCGAACCCAGCTTCGAATTGAATCTCGATGTCGGATGGGACCCCGAAGTGCCCAGCGGCCAACACGCCATGCCAGGTCACCTGATGATCGCGATGAGCGCCGTGCGCGCGATCCCTTACGTCCGGCAACAGAGCGCGGGAATCGTCGCCGCTCCGGTGTTCGGCGCGATCCAACTGTCAGCCGACGCCCACCGCGCGTGAGATGTTGTCACTGGGAACCGCGTGAAACACGTGGCCGGACCCGTCCGGGAGCACCCGGCGGGCGACCAGATAGTCGCTACCCAGCCACCCCTGGCGGATGAAGCGACCGAACCGCAGAAACGTCCCAGGTGCGCCGCTGGCCGCCGGAATGAGCTTCACCTGCTCCATCGCCTGCTTGACGCCTCCTCCGGTCAGTGGCCGCGCCCCCGCCAGTGCCCGGACGATCACCGTGGCCGCATCGTGAGCAAGTCCCGGCATCGAGTGGCCCGGCCGTCGCCCGTAGCGCGCCTCGAATCGATCGAGAAAGGCCTGCCCTACCGCGTTGCGCTCGTCGTAACTGTCCAGGCCGATCCAGCCTGCGAGCTGGCGCATCCACTCCGCATTGATGTGCGCCATTTCGAAGGCGGTCGTGGTGTAGCGCGGCGGATCCCAGCCGGCGGCCAGCAGTGCGTCGGTGAATCCCCACAGGCCGTGGCCGAATCCGACGTGGACCAGCGCGTCCGGTTCAGCGGCTCGAAGCCGGTCCACGACGTCGGCCTTGTCGGCCTCGACCTGTGGGATCGCCATAGTGGCTGTGACAGTCAAACCCGCTGCTATGTAGGCTTTTTCGGCGAAAGAGAGGTATTCCTTGCCGATGAGCGACGCCTCGTAGGCGATCGCGATGCGCGACCTGTTGTCACCCAGCATGACGGCCGCCAGCATCACCGGCTCCTCGGCCATCGAGCCGTTGTTGAGCGCGAAGCACCATTCGCCGAGCGCGCCCTCCGAGCCGGACAGGGTGATGATCGGCGTCCGCGCCGTCGCGTCGACACGGGGGCGCAACGGCACGACGTTGTCGGAAATCCACGGGCCGAAGATGGCCAAGCATCCTTCCCCCACGAGTTCGTCGAACGCCCGCTCCACGGCGTCGTAGGTCCCGTTGGGCAGGCCGACGACGTTGCGCTTGACGAGCTGCACCGGTCGATCGATCAGTCCGGCCGCAAGCGCCTCGTCGATCACCAGATTGATGGCGGCGATGGTGTCGTTGTCGGTGTCGCCCATCGTCGGATAGTCGTTGAGCAACCCCACTTTCAACGGAGCCACCGAACCGTACGCGCGAACCTCGTCGTCAGCCATCTTCGCAACATACATGATGAAGGTTGCTACGATGTCGACATGGCGAAGCGGGGCGGTACCGATCACGAGCGACGTGAGCGCGGCGACCAGACTCGCCGAGATCTCATCGACGCGGGCCGCGCGCTGTTCGTTGCCAATGGCTACTTCAACACCAGCATCGGGGACCTGGTATCCAAGTCCGGAGTGGGTACCCGTGGGGCGTTCTATCACCACTTCAAGGACAAGGCCGAACTGTTTCGGGCGGTGTTCGAAGAAGTGGAACACGACCTCACCCTGAGGTCGTTGACATCCCCGCCCGAGGGCGCGGACCCGTGGGAACGGCTGAGCCGTGGCCTGCACAGTTTTCTGCAAGCGGCCACGGAGCCCGAGGTTCAGCGAGTCACGTTGCTCGACGGGCCGGTCGTGCTCGGATGGCAGACGGTGCGCGTCATTCAGGGGCGCAGCAGCATCGCAATGATCCAGAAGAAGGTCGGCGAAGCGATCTCCGAGGGGATCATCGAGGACCAACCGGTCAGCGAGCTGACGCATATGCTCGTGGCCGCCGTCGAGGAGGGCGCACTGCTGGTTGCCCACGCGCCGGATCCCGCGGAGGCACGTCACCGAGCCGCCCGGATTCTGGATCGCCTACTGCTGAGCTTCGCCCCGAACTCTCGAAAAACGCTGCGCCGCTGATGTCTTCCCACCAACTATGGATTTCACGGGCTCACCCGGAAACGATTGTTTTCGTTTTTCGCATATTGCCCCTCTATAGTCTTGATAGCTTTGCCTCTACGCTGCGCAAGGAGACTCATGCACCCATCTGACGAGCGACCCCGAATGTCGGACGATTCCCCGATGCGGGTCGCCGTCGTCGGCGCGTCAGCAGGCCTCGGCCGGTGTATCGGCATCGGTCTGGCCGCAAGGGGCGTCCGAGTCGCCTTCATGGCCCGCCGGAAGGACAGGCTCGAGAACGCGGCCAAGGAAGCGGGAACCGACGCAGCCGCGGTCGCGTGTGATGTCACAGACGAGGCCAGTTGCCAACGAGCCTTCGCGGAGGTGACCGAGACGTTCGGCGGCTTGGACGCCCTCGTCTACACCACGGGGATGGGGGTCCTGGCGCCATTGGCCGACGTGACCGCCGCGCAGTGGGCGCAGCTGTTCGCCACCAATGTCACCGGCGCGTCGCTGGTGACCGCTGCCGCTGCACCGCACTTGGCGGCGAACGCCGGTTCCGCGGTGTATCTGTCCTCACTGAGCGCGTCGTACTCCACACCGTGGCCGATGCTGGGTGCCTACGCGGTCAGCAAGGCTGCGCTGGACAAGCTCGTCGAGGCATGGCGGATCGAGCATCCCAACATCGGCTTCACGCGGCTGGCAGTCGGCGACAGCTTCGGCGGCAGCGGCGACTCACAGACGGAGTTCAACAAGACCTGGGATCCCGCCGCACTGGACGCCGCGATCCGATTCTGGATGGACAACGGCTACATGCAGGGCGGCCTTGTCGATGCCGACCACCTCACCGACGTTGTTCATTCCGTGCTCCGTTGCGGCAAGAGCAGTTTCATCCCCTATCTGACATTGGCTCCGCGGCCGGCGGACGCGGTCAAGGAACTTCGACAGTGGTGAAGGACATCAACCCGTGACACACGAATCTCGCATGCTCATCGACGGCAAGCTCGTCGAGTCGGAAACAGGTCGGCAGTTCGACAACGTCAATCCCGCCACCGAAGAGGTGATGGGCGGCACCGCCGACGGCACGCGGGCCGACATGGAACGTGCCGTCGCGGCGGCGCGGCACGCCTTCGACCACACGGATTGGTCGCGCGACGGCGAGGCCCGCGCCGCC
>CAXEZH010000042.1:0-3075 GCA_964000695.1 uncultured Mycolicibacterium sp.
CGCCGACATCGTGCTGGGTCAACGGAGCGAACATGCGCGGGAGGAAAACCGGGGCGGAGCGGTCGGGCCGGCGAGTTTCCGGTGGCCGCACGCGATCAGCGGGACCGGCGAACGGCTGCTGGTCGCCGACGCCGGCGATCACCGGGTGCTGGGTTGGTCACCACATCCCGGCGGGGACGCACCAGCTGACTCGGTGCTGGGTCAGCAGGACTTCTCGTCGGCCGACGAGTGGCCGTACGGCCCCCACAGCGGCGACCGATTCCGGTTTCCCTACGCTGTCGGACTCGATCACGGACGGCTCGCCGTCGCCGACACCGCCAACAACCGGGTGCTGTTGTGGGATGAGCTGCCCTCGGAGCCGCTGGGTGGGCGGCCCGCCGACCATGTGCTGGCCCAACCGGATTTCAGCTCCAATGGCGAGAACCGCTGGGCGTTGGTCGGCCGCGACACGCTGTGCTGGCCCTACGGATTGAGCCTGCACGGTGACCGCTTGGCGATCGCCGATTCAGGCAACAACCGCGTCATGGTGTGGGAGCGGCGCTGATGAGGCCCCGCATCGTCCAGACCGACGACCAGATCGGATTCGCGTGGGCGACGGTCGACGGGCGGCCGACGTCGCTGCTGGAGCTTGTCGAGGCCGACGAGGAGCCGGACCGGCTGGCGGCCACCCACCTGTCCGCACTGGACGACGCCCTCATCGATGCGGCGCACCGGTTCGGCGACGTACTCGGGGGTGGACGGCGGCCCTCGCCGGTCGAGCGTGACGTGCTCGCCGAGCTGTACTGCAGCCTCGACCGGCTGTGCCTGGATTACGCGCAGGCCGCCGACAGTGTGGGGCTGGTGCCGGACGTGCGCGCTGGACAGATCGTCGGCACCGCCGCGCTGATGTCGATCCTGGCCCGTCAACCCCTGGGGCTGCTGGGCCCCGCCCCCCTCGACGGTGAGCTCGACGAGCCGACACTCGGCGTGGTGGGCGGCTTCGGCGACATGGTGCAGGTTGATCCGGCCCGCCCATGGAAGGGCGGGCGGTGGGTGCTGCGCACTGAAGACGGCGCACGACTACCGCTGACGCTGGCGATGCTGTTGTTCGACAGTTCGGGAGTGAACCGCGACGCCGCCCGCGGCGAACACAGTGAAGCACTGGCGAGTGTCACCGCAGCTGCGGGCGAGGCTGAGGCCGACCGGTTCGACATCGCCTGCGCGTTGGACTGGCTGCTCTACGACTGGCTGATGGCGCACCGCGTGGACGCCGACAGCGCTGAGATCGTGATACCGAAAGGGCGGGAGAGCGACGCCGCTGTCATCGTGACAGCCGTGGCGGTGTCGGTCGCCGCCCGGGCGACCTTCGACCCCGCCTTAGGCGGCAGATGACGGACCGCGAGTTCGGCCTCGCCTGGAGCGGCCGGAAGCGGAGCGCGCGCTCGACCTCGCCATGGGCTGCCGATAACGGACACCGCACTCGGCCCCGCCTTGGGCGGCCGGAAGCGGGCCGCGGGCGATAATCAGTTCAACTACCGGGCCGCGGTGTGTTGCCATGGCTGTCATGGTGTCGACGATCTGGCCATTGGCGAGCCTGGAAGTGAGGACGCCCTCGGTGACGCTCCGCTACGTCACCGACGATTTAGGGTTCGCACTGGCGGAACTGGCTGCGCAGGGCGTTCATGACCCTGCGACCATGCCGTTCACCCGGCCCTGGACCGACGTCGCCGCCCCGGAACTGCAGCGCAACACCCTGCGGTACTACTGGCGCTCGCGCGCTGAAACCACCGTCGATCATTGGGATCTGCATTTCGCAGTGCTCGTGAGCGGTGTCGTCGTCGGTATGTGCTCCATCGCGGCTGACCGGTTCCCAGCCCTTCGCAGTGCCGAAACCGGATCGTGGATCGGGCGCGCGTATCAGGGGCGCGGCATCGGCCACGAAGTGCGTCACGCGGCGCTGCACGTGATCTTCAGCGGGTTGGACGCAGACCATGCGACCACCGGCGCCTGGCACGACAATGCCGCGTCGCTCGCGATCACCCGGTCGCTGCCCTACGTGCAGACCGGCACCTCAGTACAGCCGCGGCGCGGGTCGCCGGACCACATGCTGCATTTCGCGATCAGCCGCGCGGATTGGCGACGCGTCGCTCGGGACGACATCGAACTCGTCGGTATCGATGCTGTCCGCGCGCAACTGGAAGCGAGCCGAAACGTCAGGGGAGCGTCGTCAACGTGACGTTGTGCAGTGCGATCGCTACATCGGTGGGCAGGATGTCCACGAACGTAGGAGCATCACGCTGCGCGGCACCCGTACCGATGATGTTGCCCGGAGACGTTCCCGCACAAGGGAAAGCACTGCATCGTAACCAGAATCCCGGGGGGCTCTGGTAGGGCTGCATGCTCGGCGATTGGTCGACTCGGTAGCGCCCGGGAGGGATGTAGGACGTCGCCCATCCCTCTCGCGGCTGAGTGGTCACGCCGAACACCCCGTTGCTGCCGTACACCGGCACGGCAAAGGCCGGGGCTGCGGCGAGGAGCCCAGCGGCGAGCACGGTGGCGCCCAGCAAGGAAAGCGACGTCGGCCACCGGTCATCAGTACGCATGTCCTCGAGGTTAGCCGCGGCTACGGGTCGTCGTCCGCGTCTTCACCGTTCGTGCCCTCGCTTCCCGCACCTTTATGGTCGCTTCCCGCGCCTTCGTCGGGGATGAGGTAGCGCTCGGGGTGGTGGTAGTTGTTGATGCGGGTTTGGCCTGTGTCGAGGGCTGGGGGTGGGTGCCATTCGGTGCGGCCGTCGGGGCGTTTGCGGGTGGTCCAGCCGCCGTGGGTGGCGGCGCGGTTGTCGGGGCCGCAGGCGAGGGTGAGGTCGTTGATGTTGGTGTGGCCGTTGTTGTTCCAGTCGGCGACGGCGTGGTGGGCTTGGGTGTGGTAGCCGGGGGTGGTGCAGCCGCGGTCGCGGTTGAGCAGCACGATGCGTTGGGCGGGGGTGGCCAGGCGTTTGGTGCGTCCGAGGTAGAGGGCTTCGTTGGTGTGCTGGTCGTAGACGGCGAGGTAGTGGTGGGCGGGGGTGGCCATGCGGATGAGGTCGGCCATGGGTA
>CAXEZH010000043.1:0-12178 GCA_964000695.1 uncultured Mycolicibacterium sp.
CCGCGCGCATCGCGTCGGCGTACTGCCTGCCCTCGTCACGCAGCGGGTCGAATCCCGCGGTGACGACCAGCGCCGGGGCCAGGCCCGAGAGATCGTCGACGAGGAGCGGGGACACCTCCGGGGCGGTGGCGTCGAACCGGGAGCCGCCGAGGAACCGCTCCTTGAACCAGGCGATGTCGCGGCGGGTGAGGAAGAACCCGCGGGCGAACAGGGTCTTGGACCTGGTCTGGCTTTCGTAGTCGGTCACGGGATACAGCAGCACCTGCAGGCTCGGGGGCGGCACCCCCTCCTCTCGCGCCCGCAGCGACACCAACGCCGCAAGGTTCGCCCCGGCACTGTCGCCTCCGACGGCGACCCGGTGCGGATCGGCGCCCAGCTCGGCGGCGTGCTCGCGCGCCCACAAGTACGCGGCGTAGGCGTCCTCGGCTCCGGCGGGGGCCGGGTGCTCGGGCGCCAGGCGGTAGTCGACGGACGCCACGTGCAGACCACCGGCGCGACAGATCTCACGGCACAGGTCGTCGTGGGTGTCGAGACTGCCCATCACATGTCCGCCGCCGTGGAAGAACACCAGCAGCGGGGCGCCGGATTCGGCGGGGCGATAGTGCCGGGCCCGGATCGGTCCGGCGGCGCCGTCCACCTCGATGTCGGTCACCGCCGTGACCGGGATGCGCTCGGCGAAACTGGCGGCCAGCAGCTCGAGCTGGGCCCGCGCGGTGACGTGATCGTCGTCGCCGACCAGCCCGTGGAGACCCAGCGTCCGCTGGCCGGCGAGCATCAGCTGCAGGGTGACGTCGAGGGTGTTGCCGTCGAGGGTGATCGACCGCCCACCCATCAGCAACCGCTTGATCCGGTCGGGTATGTGCGGCAGGGCGCGCAGGGTCACGCCCGCAACCTTGTTGGCGACGACGTCGACGGTGCGGATCTTCGGGCGCTGCGTCGGCGCGATGCTCGTCTGCGTCATGTGTGCTCCATCCGTCTCAACCCGGACCGGGCAGTCGCGCCCTGGTGGCGCCGACAGCAATCGGGTCCGATCCCGAAGCAGATTAGGTGACCATCGGTGGCGGCAATATAGTCAACGGCGAAATCGTGACTCCGGACGAACTGCGGGTGAACGCCGGGGCCACCTACGAGCATCCACTTCAGCAGGGCAGGTGACATGACCTCGGCGGCAGCAATCCCCACCGTCACACTCAACGACGACAACACGATGCCGGTCATCGGCCTCGGAGTGGGTGAACTGTCCGAGGCGGAGACCGAGCAGGCGGTGTCGGCCGCGCTGGAGGCCGGCTACCGGATGATCGACACCGCCGCCGCCTACGGCAACGAGGCTGCCGTGGGTCGCGCGGTCGCGGCGTCGGGTATCGCCCGCGACGAGTTGTTCATCACCACCAAGCTGGCCACCGAGGATCAGGGTTTCCAGTCCTCGCAGGACGCGCTGCGGCGCAGCCTGGAACGTCTCGGCCTCGACTACGTCGACCTGTACCTCATCCACTGGCCGGGCGGTGAGCACGGCAAGTACATCGACAGTTGGGGCGGGCTGATGCGCGCCAAGGAGGACGGCCATGCCCGGTCGATCGGCGTGTGCAACTCCCACGCCCAGCACCTCGAGGATCTCATCGCGCTGTCGTTCTTCACCCCGGCGGTCAACCAGATCGAGCTCCACCCGCTGCTGAACCAGGCCGAGCTGCGGGCCGTCAACGCCGAGAACGGCATCACCACCGAGGCCTACGGCCCGTTGGGCGTCGGCAATCTGCTGTCCAACCCTGCCGTCACGGCGATCGCCGAGGCCCAGGGCAAGACCGCGGCGCAGGTGCTCATCCGGTGGAGCCTGCAACTCGGCAACGTCGTCATCCCCCGGTCGTCGTCGCCGGAGCGGATCGCGGCCAACCTCGACGTCTTCGGGTTCGAACTGACCGACGACCAGATGGCGTCGTTGAACGGCCTGGACAACGGCACCCGGTTCCGTCCGGATCCGGACACCTACACCGGCGCCTGATTCTCGGGCCTCCTCCGGCTTTTCTCCAGCGCTGACGTCGTGCAGCGCCCCCTCATCCGAACAGTCCCGGGCGACGTCATGCCCGCGATCAGGCGTGTTCCAGCGCGGCGGATGACTGCTGCCCCGCCGGCGGTGGTGATGCCGCCGAAGGCTCACCGTATGTTTAGAGATACCCCATGGGGTGTATGCGGGGTGGGCAGGCATCCGCACCGCGGCCGACGACCGGACAAGGAGGCACTCCGGCATGACCCTCGCCGTCGCCCTTGGCTTCGGGGCCGTGATCGGGGTGCTGCTGGGTCTGCTCGGCGGCGGAGGGTCGATCCTGGCGGTCCCGGCCCTGGTCTACGCGGTCGGCCTGGACATGCGTCAGGCGATCCCGATCTCGTTGCTGGTCGTGGGGGTGGCCTCGGCGGTGGGTGCCGTGCCGCGCATCCGTGCCGGACAGGTGCAATGGCGACTGGCGGCGGTGTTCGCCGTCGCCGGCATCCCGGCGACGTTCGCCGGGACCGCGATCAGCACACGCCTGCCCCAGAGTGCGCTGTTGATCGGCTTCGCCGCGGTCATGGTGCTGGCCGGGGCGCGAATGCTCAAGGACACGGCGAGCACCGGCACCGCCTGTGACGTCGGTCAGGACGGCATCGACTGGCGCCGGTGCGCCCCGCGGTCCATCCCGGCCGGCGCGCTGGTCGGCGTGCTCACCGGACTGTTCGGTGTCGGCGGGGGGTTCCTGATCATCCCCGCACTGGTCATCGCGCTCGGGGTGGACATGACGATCGCCGTGGGCACCTCGCTGCTGATCATCGTCGTCAACTCCGCGGCCGGGTTCCTGTCCCACCTGCAGGGCCTGCAGATCGACTGGGCCGTCACCGCGTCGTTCGCCGGTGCCGCCACGGTCTGCTCGCTCATCGCCGGGTCGCTGGCCACCCGCCTGGACACCGAACGCCTCCAACGCTGGTTCGCCTACCTGGTCTTCGCCGTCGCGACCTTCGTCGTGATCGACACGATCTGGCTGCGCTGACCCCCACCGATACGACACCAACCATCACACGGGAGGAACACCATGGACGTGACCATCATCGAGACATCCGGCCTCGGCGACCGCAGCTACCTGGTCAGCGCCGACGGCCGCGGCGCGGTGATCGACCCGCAACGCGACATCGACCGGATCCTCGACCTCGCCCGCGAGCACGGCGTCTCGATCACCCATGTTCTCGAGACTCATATCCACAACGACTACGTGACCGGAGGGCTGGAACTCGCCCGCACCCTCGGCGCCGAATACGTCGTCGCGGACGGCGACGACGTGGGCTTCACCCGCCGAGCGGTGACCGACGGGGACATCGTCGACGTCGGACCGATGAGCTTTGCCGTCCTGCACACGCCGGGTCACACGCACACGCACGTGAGTTATGTCCTGCGCGACGAGTCGGGTTCGGCGGTCGGGGTGTTCACCGGCGGCTCCATGCTGCACGGCACGACCGGGCGCACCGATCTGGTCGACGACAACGACACCGTCGAACTCACCCACGCACAGTTCCACTCGGTGCGCCGGCTGGCCCGCGAACTCGGCGACGACGTCGAGGTCTATCCGACCCACGGTTTCGGCAGCTTCTGTTCGGCGACACCGGCCAGCGGCGACAGCTCGACCATCGGTGACGAGCGGCAGAACAATCCGGCCCTGACCAACGACGAGCAGACCTATGTCGACCAACTGCTGGCCGGCCTGGGCGCGTATCCGGCCTACTACGCGCACATGGGCGTCATCAACACCGAAGGTCCCGCTCCCGTCGACCTGTCCCTGCCCGAACCGGTGGACCCGGCAGAGCTGCGCCGCCGCATCGATTCCGGCGAATGGGTGGTCGACCTGCGCAGCCGCACCGCGTTCGCGGCCGGCCATCTCGCCGGCACCTTCGGCTTCGAGTTGTCCACCCAGTTCGCGACCTATCTCGGCTGGCTGTACCGCTGGGGTGCCCCGATGACGCTCGTGGGCGAAGACCGCGATCAGATACTCTCGGCGAGAAGGGAACTCGCTCGCATCGGGGTGGACAATGTCACCGGATCCGCGGCCGGCGACATTTCATCCCTGGCCGGCGGTGACGCGCTGCAGAGCTATCGAGTGGCCGCGTTCGACGACCTCGCGGGCGCGCTGGACCGCGACGAGGTGACCGTTCTCGACGTGCGCCAGACCACCGAGTTCGACGACGGCCACATCCGCGGCGCCGTCAACATCCCGCTGCACGAGTTACTCGCCCGCCGTGACGAGGTGCCCGCCGGTGAGATCTGGGTGCATTGCGGTTCCGGCTACCGGGCCTCCATCGCCTGCTCACTCATCGAACGCGCGGATCGCGCCGTCGTGCTCATCGACGACGCCTTCGACAAGGCCCCCGAGTCCACCCTGGTGTCCTAGAGTTCGCGATCGTGAGCCCCGACGATCTGGTCGTCGGCCTCGCGGCCGCCGACGCGACGACCGTGCTGATCGACGGACGGTCAGGGGCGGGCAAGTCGACGCTGGCCGACCACCTGCAGCAACGGTGGTCGGCCAGTTCGGTGGTCCGCCTCGACGACATCTACCCGGGCTGGGACGGGCTGGCGTGGGCGGTCGAGCACGTCGGCACCCAGCTGCTCGCACCGCGCGCGCAGGGACGACCGGGACGATGGCGCCAGTGGGACTGGGCCACTGACACCCCCGGACCCTGGCACACAGTCGAGCCCGGCACCCGACTCATCCTGGAAGGGGTCGGCGCCCTTTCCGCCGCGCACCGCGCGCTGGCCGATCTCGGCATCTGGGTGACAGCCCCCGACGAGGTGCGCCGCCGTCGCGCCCTGCACCGCGACGGCGACACCTATCGCCCGCACTGGGACCGCTGGGCGGCTCAGGAGGAGCAGTTCATCAGCGAGTTCGCGCCCCAGGCGGCCGCAGACGTCACCGCGGTCGAGACCGGCACCGGGTGGTCCTGGAGCTTTCACCGGAGCTGACCGATGCCCGGCGTGGTGACAACGGTGCGCTCTGCGCTAGCTTGGGAGGTTGGAGTCCACACGGGAGTGCACACCGAGTGCGCTGAGAGGACGGCTGACGGCCGTCGACCGTACGAACCTGACCGGGTAATGCCGGCGTAGGGAGATGTGATGGGTCAGCCCCACCCTGATGATGCAGGGTCGTTTCATGGCACCGGGTCGTTGCGGTGGCGCGTGGTCGACATCGTGGTCGCCAGCGTGCTCGCCGTCGCGGCGGGGCTGGTGTTCGTCATCTGGAACGTCGCGCACAGCCCGATCACCGCGCCGCTGAACGCGCTGCTCCCCGGCCTGCAGGCGCTCGCCGGTGGCGGGTGGCTGTTCGCCGGTGTGCTCACGGCGCTGGTCATCCGCAAGCCCGGCGCAGCGTTGTACGGCGAAGTCGTGGCGGCCACCGTGTCGGCGCTGGTCGGCAACCAATGGGGCGTGCTGACCATCGAGTCCGGGCTGGTGCAGGGCCTCGGCGCCGAACTCGTGTTCGCCGTGTTCCTGTACCGGCGGTGGAACCTGCCCGTCGCGATCCTCGCCGGCGCGCTGGCCGGGGTCGCGTTGGCCGTCAACGACCTGATCCTCTGGTACCCGGGAGCCGCCACCGCGTTCGCGGTCATCTACACGGCATCAGCGGTGGTCTCCGGCGCCGTCATCGCCGGAGTCCTGTCGTGGTTCGTGGTCAGAGGTCTGGCCCGGACCGGCGCCCTGAGCCGCTTCGAGTCCGGCCGGGCGTTCGCGCGTTCCGCCACCTGATGCCCGCAGCGGCGTCCACCCACGTCGGCGCCCGCGTAACGGCGCAGCAGTGGGGTTGGCAGCACGCCGGGCAGAACAGTTGGGCGGTCAGCGAACTCGACCTCGACATCGAGGCCGGCCAACGCGTCCTGGTGCTGGGGCCGTCCGGCTCGGGCAAGTCCACCCTGCTGCTCGGCCTCGCCGGCCTGCTGGGCGGCGCCGACGAGGGACACGAGACGGGTCGCCTCCTCGTCGACGGTGTCCGCCCCGCCGATCGACGCGGCCGCATCGGAATGGTGCTGCAGGACCCGGATTCGCAGGTGATCCTGTCGCGGGTGGGCGACGACGTGGCGTTCGGCATGGAGAACTTCGCGGTGCCACGCGCAGCGATCTGGCCGCGCGTCGACACCGCCCTCCACTCCGTCGGTCTGGATCTTGCTGTATCGCAGGACACCTCCACTCTGTCGGGCGGCCAGAAGCAGCGCCTGGCACTCGCCGGGGTGCTGGCGATGAACCCGGGCCTGATCCTGCTCGACGAACCCACCGCGAATCTGGACGCCGAAGGAGTCCTGGAGGTCCGGGACGCGGTGACCGCGGCTGCCGACGCCAGCGGCGCCACCGTGGTGGTGGTGGAGCACCGCACCCGGACCTGGATCCCCGTCGTCGACCGCGTCGTCGTGCTGGGCCTGAACGGTCAGGTGGTGGCCGACGGCGCGCCGGAGCCGACCATCGCCCGCCAGCGCGAACACCTGCTGCAGTGCGGGATCTGGGTGCCCGGAGCTCCCCCGCCGCGAATCTCCCGACGCCGTCCGGCGGCCGATGACCCCCTGCTGAGCGCCACCGACCTCTCGGTCGGCTACCCCGCCGCCCCGGTCCGCGCGGGCCTGGACTTCGAGATCCGCCGGGGCCGGGTGATGGCCGTGACCGGGCGTAACGGCACCGGGAAATCGACGCTCGCGCTGACCCTCGGCGGCTTGTTGCCGCCCCAGGGCGGCCGCCTCTGCGCGCAGTCGCTGTTCGCCCCCTCACCGAGACGTGTGGAACCCATCGGCTGGCGCTCCGAGGAGTTGCTCACCCGCATCGCCACCGTCTTCCAGGACCCCGAACACCAGTTCCTCACCGGCAGCGTGCGCGACGAGATCCTGCTCGGACCAAAAGCGCTGCGCCACAACAGCACCGAGACTGCCGCCCGCGCCGACGAGCTGCTCGACCGGCTGCGCCTGACCCACCTCGCGCATCGCAATCCCTACACCCTCTCGGGCGGCGAGAAACGCCGCCTGTCCGTGGCCACCGTGCTGATCACCCGGCCCGGGTTGGTCGTCCTCGACGAGCCCACCTTCGGCCAGGATCGACGCACGTGGGTCGAGCTCGTCGCGCTGCTGTCCGAGATCGCCGACAGCGGAACCGCGGTCGTCGCCGCCACCCACGACGACGAGTTCGTCGACCTGCTTGCCGACGACCGGGTGGAGTTGCAGTGACGTCGCCGGACACCGCGACCCGCCCGAGCCTCAATCCTGTCGCCACGTTGCTGACCGCAGCGGTGATCGCCGTGGCGTTGGTGCTCAGCGTCGACTGGGTGTCGGCACTGACCGCGCTGGTGTTGGAGATTCCGCTTTTTCTCGCGCTCAGGATTCGCCTGCGCACCGTCGCGGTCCGCGGCGCGGTGGTCACCGTCGCGGCCGCGCTGACCGCGCTGACAAATCTGCTCTACGGGGAACCGAGCGGCACCGTGCACTGGCACTTCCTGTTGATCAACGTCAGCGACGGCTCCATCGAGCTTGCGGGCGCGATGTTCCTGCGGGTGCTGGCCATCGCCCTGCCGTCGGTGTTCTTGTTCGTCGATGTCAGCCCGACCGAACTCGCCGACGGGTTGGGGCAGGTGCTGAAGCTACCCGCCCGCTTCGTGATCGGGGCTCTGGCGGGACTGCGCATGGTCGGCCTGCTGCGCCAGGACTGGCAGTATCTGGGTTACGCCCGTCGTGCCCGCGGGGTGGCCGACACCAACCGGATTCGGCGCGTGTTCGGTCAGGCGTTCGCCCTGCTGGTTTTCGCGCTGCGCCGCGGTTCCAAGCTGGCCACCGCCATGGAGGCCAGGGGGTTCGGCGCGTACCCGACCAGGACCTGGGCGCGGCCGTCGGTGTTCGGCTGGCGCGAAGCGGCCCTGATCGTCTACGGCACCGTCATCGCGGCCGCGGCCATCGCCGTCGCGGTGGCCGCGGGCACCTGGCAGTTCATCGGTGGCCGATGACGGACGGGTCGCCCGCATTGTCGCGACGGGCCGCACTGCTGAGCTGCCAGCATTATTCACGGCCTCACGCTGCCGGGCAGGTCTGCGCAGCCTCCTCCAGAACGGGCGCCGACGCGGCGTCCACCGGTAGGCCGTACCCCCGTAACACCGCGATGAACTGCATCGCGTACTGGCAGTGGAATGCCTCGTTGGGCGGCATCCACAGCGCCGGCTGCTTGTCGCCCTTGTCCTGATTGGCATCTCCGGCGACGGCGATCAAATTCGCCGGATCGTTGGCGAAGCGCACCCGCATCGCGTCCGTCCAGTTGCGCGCCCCGAGGTCCCACGCCAGCGCCAGCGGCACCAGGTGATCGATCTGCACCTCGGCCCCGGTCTGCTCGCCACGGGTGAAGGCGACTGTGGCGTTGGTGTAGGGATCGCGCAGCACCCCGGTGGCCACCGCTGTCGGGCAGCGCGAAATCGCCACGTACGTCTTGTCGATCAGGTCACGGTCCAGGATGTCGTTGCGGGTGTCGCACCCGTTGAAGCCCCCGGGGGCGGTGGTGTCATCGGTCCAAGCCTCTCCGAACGCGTCGCGCCGGTAGTCGTATCCCCGTACCCGCTCGGGGATCTCGGCGACGCCGGCGAGGACGTCGACGCCGGGGGCGACGGTGGGGACGTCGGCTTGGGCGATCAACTCCGAGGGCCGCTGGGAATCGTCGACGACCTGGACGGCGACGAACACGGCGAGGGCCACCGCAACCGCCAGCCACAGGATCTGCCTGCGGCTCACGACTTGTCCAGGTAGTCGAGTCGGTCGGTGTCGGTGAACGGCGCCGACAGGAACGCCATCCCGGCGTCACCGGGGTTGAAATCGTAGACCGCTTCACAGAGATCCCGCGCATCCTCGATGATCTCGCGGTGCTCGGACAGCGACAGGAATCGCAACGTGATCGGACGGCCGTGTTGACTCAGGCCCAGCACGTCACCCTCGCTGCGCTCCTGCAGATCGAGTTCGGCGAGCTTGAACCCGTCCTGGGTGCGGGCCACGGCGGTCAGACGCCTGCCCGCTTTCGAACCCTCGGGCAGGTTGCTCACGAGCAGACACAAGCTGGGGTGCTGGCCGCGCCCGATCCGGCCCCGCAACTGATGAAGCTGGCTGATCCCGAACCGGTCGGCGTCCATCACGACCATGACGGTGGCGTTCGGCACGTCGACGCCGACCTCGATGACCGTGGTGCACACCAGCACGTCGATCTCACCGGCCCGGAACGCGGCCATCACGGCGTCCTTCTCGTCGCTGGGCAGTCGCCCGTGCATCAGGCCCAGCCGGAGACCGGCCAGCGGGCCCTGATGCAGGACGGCGAAGAGGTCGACCACGGTGATCGGTGGTGGCCCCTGTTCCTTCTCGTCGTCCTTGTTCCCTTTCTTGGCCTTCTTGGCGCTCTTGGTGCCCTTGTCCGCATGGGCAGGCTTGTCCTCAGCGGCGGTGTCGTTCTCGTCGATGCGCGAGGCAACCACGTAGGCCTGCCGTCCAGCGCGGACCTCCTCGGCGATCCGCGCCCACGCCCGGCTCAGCCAGGCAGGCTTCTGCTGGGCGAAGATCGTGTTGGTGGTGATCGGTTGGCGGCCCCGCGGCAGCTCGCGCAGCGTGGAGGTCTCCAGGTCGCCGTAGACGGTGAGCGCCACGGTGCGGGGAATCGGTGTCGCGGTCATCACCAACAGGTGCGGGGTGATCCCCTCAGGGGCCTTGGCGCGCAATCGGTCCCGCTGCTCGACACCGAAACGATGCTGCTCGTCGACCACCACCATGCCGAGGCGGTGGAACTCGACGGTGTCCTGCAGCAGCGCGTGCGTACCGATGACGATGCCCGCCTGCCCGGAGGCCACCTCGTCACGCACCTCACGCTTCTGCTGCGCCGTCATCGATCCCGTCAACAACGCCACCCGGGTCGCGCACTCGGCTCCCCCGAGCTGACCGGCCATCCCCAGCGCACCGAGCATGGTGCGGATCGACAGGGCATGCTGGGCGGCAAGGACTTCCGTCGGCGCCAGCAGCGCACACTGGTAGCCCGCGTCGACGAGCTGGAGCATCGCCAACACCGACACGATCGTCTTTCCCGAACCCACCTCCCCCTGCAGCATCCGGTTCATCGGGCGTGCCGCGGCGAGCTCGGTGGAGATCACCTCGAGAACCTCGTGCTGGCCCGCGGTCAACTCGAACGGCAACTGGCCCGTCATGGCCGCCACCAATCCGTCCGTCCGCACAGGCGCCTCCGGCGCGGACGCGCCCAGCTCACTGTTACGCCGAACCACCAGGCCCCACTGCAGCCCGACCGCTTCGTCGTGGGTGAGCCGCGCGATGGCGCGGTCGCGGCAAGCCTCGGTCTCGGCGACATGGATCGCCCGCAGTGCCTCGTCCTCCGACATCAAAGCGTGTTCCCGCACATAGGTTTTCGGCAATGACTCCGGGATGGGGTCCAACACGTCGAGCGCTTGACGCACGCAGGCGTAGATCTCCCAGGTCTGCATCTTGGCGCTGGCCGGGTAGATCGGGAAGAACTCCTTCTCGAATTCGGCAAGGAGGTCGTCTCCGGAAGCCCCCGTCGCCGTCGCCACGGACGTCAGCGCCTTCGTACCGACGTTCCTCCGGCCTGCGGTGCCGAGCACCATGAACGCGGGGTGTGTCAGCTGCATCGTGCCGCGGTAGTAGCCCACCTCACCCGAGAGCATGACGCGGGCGCCGGCGACGAGCGTCTTCTTCAGATACCGCGGGTTGAAGAACGTGGCGGTGACCTTCGGGCGCCGCTGCCCCAGCGTGACGACGAGGAAATCCCGCTTGGGAGTCCGATTGGTCCATTTGGTTTCGGCGTTGGTGATGGTGTCGACGAACGTGACGTGTTCGCCTTCGGCGAGGTCGAGGGCCTCTCCCTCACCCCGGGTGGTCATCGCGTCGCTGTACTTGCGGGGGAAGTACCGGATCAGCTCGCCGACGGTGCGGATCCCGAAGTACTCGTCGAGCTGATCGGCGGCCTTCTTGCCGAGCACGAAATCCAGGCGGTCGTCCAGTGTGGCCATCTCACTCCACCCCGATCAGCAGCGCGTCACCGACGTGGCCGGTGTGGAACGTGACCATCTCGGTGCCCGGATGGTGTTCACGGACATGCTCGATCAGGGCCGCGGCGACGTCCTCGTCGACATCATGACCGGTGAGCACCGTCACCAACTCGCCGCCTGCGGCCAGCAGCACGTCGATAAGGCCCGCCCCGGCGGTGACGAGGCCGTCTCCGACGATGACGACTTCGTCACCGGCGATCCCCAACCCGTCACCGGGCCGACACGTGCCCGCCCACGTCAACGCCTCCTGGGCGGCCAGCCGCACCGACCCGTGCCGGGCGCCCCCGGCGGCCCGAGCCATCGTGAACCCGTCGTCGACCAATCGGCGTTCGGGATCGTGCACGGCCAAGGCGGCCAGGCCCTGCACCATCGACGCGGCGGGTATCGGGGCCATGTCGATGCCCCAGTCGGCCGCAACGGCCCAGCCCGCCAACAGTTCCTCGGCTGCGACGTAGCCGTTGGGCAACACCATCACCTGGGCCGCACCGGTGTTGACCAACGCGTGAAGCAGCTGATGGGCGCTGATGGGGACGTCGGGCTCCACCTTCAGCGTCTGCGCACCTTCGGTACGGAACAGGCTCTCGGCCCCGTCACCGTCGACGACCGCCAGCACGGCGCGCTCGCGCGTCCAGCTGCCTGACGGATGCCGGTCGCCGCCCCCGCTCAACGCGGTGATCTGGATACGGCTGGGAGTGCCGACTTCGATGGCCGCCTCGACGGCCGCGCCGGCATCGTCGGCGTGCACATGCACCGAATAGCGGCCAGGCGTTCCGGCTCGGCGGCCGGAAGCCGCGATCGCGACAGAGTCACCGAGCTCGTCGAGGCGCACCCGCAGCTTCTCGATGCCGTCGGCGTCACAGTCGGCGAGCAGGTACATGATCTCGAACTGCGGTGACGCCGGGGCGGCCGGTGTGACAGCGGCCGCGGCCGGAGAGGGCAGATAGGCCGGGCGTGCAGGCGCATGACCGGTCAACGTCCTGCTCAGCGCATCGAGGAGGACGAGCAACCCGCGGCCGCCGGCGTCCACCACGCCCGCGGCGGCCAGCACCTCGAGTTGCGTCGGGGTTCGCTCCAGGGCGGAGGCCGCCGCCCGGCCCGCTTCG
>CAXEZH010000044.1:0-8328 GCA_964000695.1 uncultured Mycolicibacterium sp.
CTGATCTACATCGGCGTCGCGCTGCGCTGGCCGCTGTGGTGGGTGTCGGGGTGCTCGGTACTGTCCCTGCTGGTCGTGCAGGCTGTCGTCGTCAACTTCGTGCTGGCGCGCCGCGACAAGGTGACCGTCGGCACCGACGACGACGGCCCGGGACTGCGGTTGGCGGTGGTCGCGACGGCGACCGGGGCGCTCGTCGCGGCGGTCCTGGTGGGTTACTTGCAGTGGACGAAGCCGGACCAGGCGTTGGAGGCCGACTCCGCCGCGGTGACGGGCATCGCCAGCAGCGTGGCCGAGGCCTCGGCGACGTTCACCCCGCAGAACCCCACCGCCTCGATCGACCGGGCGGTGAGCATGATGACGCCGGAAGCCGCCGACCGGTTCAGGAACGAATTCGCCACGGTCGCCGAGGACCTGGCCGGGCGCAACGTGTCGGCCCAGGCCAGCACCGTGTCGGCTGGGGTGGAGGCGATCGGCCCGAAGGCCGCCAGCGTGGCGGTCATCCTGCGGGGCACCCAGAATTCGCCCGGCCAACCCCCGGACACCGCCGTGCTGGCATTGCGCGTCACGCTGGGCGAGACCGACGGCCGCTGGTTGGTGCAGGACGTCGCACCCATCCACAACCGCTGATCGCGAGCGAGAAGCCAGGGTCGTGCCTGCGGGCCCGACCACGACCAGGAATGCTATTCCGCGCGCAGGATTCCGGCCGCGACCTCGTCGGGATGGCTCAGCGCCGCCAGATGACCACCGGGGATCACCTCGACCTCGAGGCCCAGCCGCTCCCGGGTGACCCGGCGCTGGAACTCCAGCGGGAACAGCCGGTCCTCGCGGCCGGCCAGCACCCGCGTCGGCACGTCGGGCCAGTCGGGCAGCGGCCACGGCCCCGCGAATGGGGTCTCGGACTGCTCCGGCTCCGGATGTTTCTCGGCCTCGGCTCGCACCTCGGCGGGGACGTCGTGGAAGAAGTCCTCGACGAAGTCGAATTCCTCCCGCTCCAGCCCGATCTCGCGGAAGTAGGCGACCTGCGCGGCCTGCTGGTCGGTGGCGGTCCACCACTGCCCCGGCGATTCGCCAGGGCGCGGCACCATGGGGTTGAGCAACACCAGCGCCGCCGTCGGAAGGCGCTCGGCGACGATCGGCGCGGTCAGCGCTCCCATCGACTGCCCGACGACGGTCAGCGGCCCTTCGGCGTCCAACACCGCGGTCGAGGCGATGTCGGCGTAGGTGATGAGGTCGGCATCGTCGTCGTCGGCGGGCAGATCGACCGTGATCGCCTGTTCACCGCGCTGCTCCAGCAGGGCGACGACGCGGTGCCAGTACCAGGCGCTGCCGCCGGCACCGGGAATCAGCAGGACGGTCACGGGTCGGCGCGTTGGGCCCGCATCCGGGCGAACCGGTCGGACAGCCGGCCCATCCGGATCATCAGGGAGGCCGGCGGGCTGACGCTGCCCTGCAGATAGGTGGCGAAGTCCTCGGCGGGCACCCCGATGCGCGAGGCGAATTCCTGCTCACCGAGGCCGGAGCGCTCCAGCAGCAGGTGCACGTGTTTGGCCACCTCGGCGCACTCGTTGGCCTCCAGATGCTCTCGGGTGCGCACCAGCACCTCTGACATCGCCCGGGACACCCCGTAGGGCTTCGCCGTTTCGAGGACCTCCTCGACCTGCCGGGCGGTGCGGCCGTAGGGATCGCGCTTGATCGCGACCACGATGCGCTGCCACACGCTCAGGTCGTCGTTCTCCAGCGCGGCGCGGATGGCTGCCGTGGGCCAGAACTCGACGGGCCGGGTGTCCACCGGCGGCGGGGGAGCCGCGTCACGGTTCGATCCCCGTACCTCCCCGGTCACCGTCACCTCGCCTCCTCCAGCATCGCCACTGCCACGGTCAGGCACCGCTGCCGGACCCGAGCCCACTCCGCCTCGGCGCCCTCCCGGGTGAAATCGGGTCCGTCGGACGGTTGCGGGTCGGCCAGCCTGCGCACCAGCTGGGTCGCCACCCAGTGCCCGTTGAGGGTATTGGCCCGCTGAGCACCCGCCGGTGGACCAGAGTAATACCGGTCCATGCCGGTGAGCACTTCCGCGGCGGTCTGCGTGTCCATGATGTCGACGAGGTCGGCCAGCTCGGTGTAGTCGCGGGCGTTGTTGCGCGCCATGATCAGGAAACTCTTCAACCGCAGCGTCTCGGCGCCGGTGGGGATCTGCAGCCGGTCACCGGTGGGCAGCAACACGTTGGTGGTCTCCATCGGGCCGGTGCGTTGCAGCAGGGACCCGCCGTCCGGTCCGCCGGCCTGCACGGCCAGCGCATCGAGTGCGACATCGAGGCGTCCCCGCCACATCGTCACCGGATGCTTGGGCAGCTTGACGGCGACGGTCTTGCCGTGGGCCCGGTTGCCGACCGCGACCGGGGTCCGCTTCTCCACCAGCCTGCCGCCCATCGACTTCGCGCACGGCTGGCATCCCGAGAACGCCAGCGGATCGGCGACGGTGATCGCCTGCGGCGCGAGCGTTTTCAGCTTGGCGGCCGACTTGACGACGGTGCGCAGATCCGCGCCCGACGGCGCCAGCGCCGAGATGTCGTCGGGGATGATGACCAGGTCGCCGATGTCGGCCTTGGGCAGCGGCTTCTCGAAGTCCACCGACGGCAGAATCCGGTCCAGCCAGCGCGGCAACCACCAGTTCCACTCGTCGAACATCGCCATCAGCGCCGGCACCAGCACCAGCCGCACCACCGTGGCATCCACCGCGATCGCGACGGCCGACGCCACACCCAGCTGCGCGACCAGCGGCATGCCGGAGAACGCGAATCCGATGAACACCGCGATCATGATCAACGCGGCGCTGGTGATGGTGCGGGCGCTGGTGCTCACGCCGTAGGCCACGGCGTCGCGGGTGTTGCCGGTCTGCAGGAACCGCTCCCGGATCCGGGTGAGCAGGAAGATCTCGTAATCCATCGACAGCCCGAACGTCAGCGCCAGCACCAGCGGCGGGATGGTGCTGTCCAGCGACGAGAGCTGCTTGAAGCCCAGATCCGAGAGCCAACCCCACTGGAAGACGACCACCAGGCTGCCGTAGGCGGCGGCCACCGATAGCACGGTCATCAGCACGCCCTTGAGCGCCAGGAACACCGACCGGATCGAGATCAGCAGCATCACGAACGCGATCAGCGCGACGAAACCGAACACCAGCGGCTGGGTGTGCGCGACCCGGTCGTCGAAGTCCTTGATCAGTGCCGTCGGGCCGCCGACGTTCACCAGGGCCTGGCCCTCGGCCACCGGCGGGAGCTGATCGCGCATCCAGTCGACGGTGTCGCGCGCCCCCATCTCCTCCGGATCCACCGACAGCACCGCAGACAGCAGCGCGGTGCGGTAGTCGTTGCCGAACACCGCCGGGGTGACCGACACGACGTTGGGCGCCTCGGTCATCTTCTGCCGCACCGCGTTCAGCAGGGGTTCCTTGGCCGGTGCCGACGCGGCGTTGCCGTCGGGGAAGGTGACCAGCACCCGGACCGGCCCCAGCGCACCCGGGCCCAGCGCGACCGCGGCCGCGTTGACTCCGCCGCGGATCTCGTGGGTCGGGTCGAACTGCCGCTGCATGCTGTTGCCCAGCGTCATCGAGAACGCCGGCGCGGCCAGCGTCAGCAGCAGCGCCGCTGCGGCCAGGGCCGACGCCCAGGGCCGACGCATCACCCAGCCCGTCTACCGCGTCCAGAACCTCGACTGGGTGGCCTCCACCCGGCGACCCCAGTGCAGGTACGACGACCGCTTGGCCGCGCGGCGACCGAAGGTGGCCAGCACGGCCGGGGTCAGCGTCGTCGACGTCAGCACCGCGACCGCGACGGCCAGGATCGCGCCGGTCGCCATCGACTGCAGCACCGGCGTGTTGATCAGATACAGCCCGGTGACCGACGCGATGACCGTCAACCCCGACAACACCACGGCCAGGCCGGAGGTGGCCATCGCGGCGTCGGCGGCGTCCTGGGGTTCCCGCCCGGCGCGTAACTCCTCGCGGAAGCGCATCAGGATGAACAGCGAGTAGTCGATGGCGACCGCGATGCCGAACATCGACACCGTCGAGGTGACGAACACCGACATCGTCATGTGCATCGACAACAGGAAGACCAGGCCCATCGTCACCGCGACCGTGCAGATACCCAGCAGCAGCGGCATCGCGGCGGCGGCCAGCGACCCGAACACCGCCAGCAGGATGAGAAGGACGATCGGGAAGTTCCACTTCTCGGCCTGCGCGATGTCGTTCTTGGTGGCCAACGTCGCGGCCGCGCCCAGTGCGCCCTGTCCGATGACGTAGAGCCGGACCTTGCCGTTGTCCATCTCGCCGGCGTCTTCGCCGTCGATGCCGACCTTCTCGCGCAGCTCGTTGGCGATGTCGACCGCGCCGGTGTTGTCGAAACTGATCTGCAGGGTCAGGACATACGGGCGGTCGGGCTGGGGCGGGGGCTGTTGCGGGTTCGGCATCACCGTGACGCTGGGCACCTCGGCGGCGACCCGTTCCAAGAACGCCACCGCCTCGTTCATGTCGTCGAACGACGCGTCCGGACGCGGGTCGGCCACCAGCGCCAACGGAGACGCCCCCTGGTCGGGGAACTGGGCTTCGAGCTGGCGCTGCACATACAGCGACTGTGAGCCCTCGACCTCGAAGCCGCCGCCGGTGAGGTTGCCGGACTGGTTGAGTGCGAGGTGCACCGAGGGCACCAGGAGAAGAATCCAGACCGCGAACACCGCCCAGCGGAACCTGCGCAGGTTGCTGCTCACGCGCATCATGAACTGCTGGATGGGATCTCCCCGCTTTCTCCCCGGCGTTTCGTAGCGAGAGCGTACAGCAGCTTGCTGTAAGGTGGCCCGCCCTCGACCGTCCGGTTAGAGAACCTTTATGCAGCTGCCATCTTGGCCGGTCGGCTCGCCGGTTGGCCAGTGCGGCGCCGCGGATGGCAGGATGTGCGCGGGAAGTATCGCGTCGGGGATCCTTTGCTACTGATCGCAGCGAGCCCGCGGCACCCAGGGGTGTCAGCGAGCTGATGGGAGACATGATGGACGCATCGAATACCTTCGTCGCACCGTTCGCGCGGACTGCGCTGGGCGCCGTCGCCGCCGGTGGCGCCGTCACGCTGGCGTTGGTGACCGGCCCCGCAGCCGGCGCGGCACCTGATCCGTGCGCCGCCAGCTCCGTCGCCAAGACGGTCGGTGCGGTCGCCACCAACACCGGGGTCTACCTCGCCGCCCATCCCGAGACCGATCAGGCGCTGACCGCGATCTCGCAGCAGCCGCCGGGACCGCAGTCGGTGGCGATGCTCAAGGCGTATTTCGACTCCAACCCTGAGGTGGCCACCGACATGCAGCGGTTGCAGCAGCCGTTGGCGACGCTGTCGGGTCGCTGCCGGCTGCCGGTCACCCTGCCGCAGATGCTGGGTCTGCTGCAGAGCGTCCAGCAGGGCCAGGGTCAGGGCCTGCCCGCCCAGCTTCCGGCCACGCAGAACGTCGGCCAGGAGACGTCCCCGTCGTCGGGCGCGCGCGGCGCAGTGTCGTCGGAGGCGCTTCCCGGGCCCACCGCGACGTCCTGACCCGGGCTCGGTGACGTCGAATCGGCGATTAAACGCCCGCTTGGCGGGAAAGTCGGCAGATGTTCTGTTTACATTCCTAGGATGGTCCTGACCGCGGCCCGACACGGGTCCGGTCTTGTCTACCTCTTGACGAAGGAGCCCCCATGTTGTTCTCGGCCCCTACGGTGCGGCGCGCGGTCGCGGGCGCCCTGGGTGCAGGTGCCCTCGGTGCGACGCTGTTCGGCGTCCTGCCGGCGGCATCCGCTCAGCCCGCCCCGCCGAACTGCACCGCCGCCGACTTCGCCGGCGTGGCTTCCGGTGTGTCGGCCGCGTCGTCGGCCTACCTGTTCACCCATCCGGACGTGAACGACTTCTTCACCAGCCTGCACGGGCTGCCGCGTGAGGAGATCAAGACCCGGGTGATGGACTACATGAACTCCCATCCGCAGGAGCGTGACGAGCTGACCGCGATCCGCCAGCCGCTGGTCGACATCAAGAACCGGTGCGGCTACGCGTTCGCGGATGCCGGCGACCCGGACATGCCCGAATAGCCGCCGGTGCGCGACAGGGTGGATGCTCCGCCCGCTCGTGAGGGGGAGCTGTCCATCCAGGACGGTGCGGGTCGGACAGTGTTGATGGTCGACGACGACCCGGATGTCCGGACCTCGGTAGCCCGGGGTCTGCGGCATTCGGGCTTCGACGTTCGCGTGGCGGCCACGGGCCGGGAGGCGCTGCGGTTGTTGTCCAGCGAACCGCACGATGCGCTGGTGCTCGACGTGCAGATGCCCGAACTCGACGGTGTCGCCGTGGTCACCGCGTTGCGCGCGCTGGGCAACGACATCCCGATCTGCGTGCTGTCGGCCCGTGACACCGTCAACGACCGCATCGCCGGTCTCGAGGCCGGCGCCGACGACTATCTGACCAAGCCGTTCGACCTCGGTGAGCTGGTGGCCCGGCTGCATGCGCTGCTGCGCCGGGCACACCATTCCGACCCCGGGTCGGACACCCTGACCGTGGGTTCGCTGACCATCGACACGGCGCGGCGGCTGGTGTTCGTCGCCGGGGAGCGGGTCGAGCTCACCAAGCGGGAGTTCGACCTGCTGGCCGCGCTGGCCGAGAACGCCGGCGTGGTGTTGAGCAGGCAACGCCTGCTCGAGCTGGTGTGGGGCTACGACTTCGACGTCGACACCAACGTCGCCGACGTGTTCGTGTCCTATCTGCGGCGCAAACTGGAACGCGACGGGCTGCCACGGGTGATCCACACGGTGCGTGGAATCGGGTACGTGCTGCGAGAAGATCCGTAAGAACCCGATCTGTTGGTGACACGTCCGAAGCTTCCCCGGTTCCTGCGGTCGGCCTCGCTGCGCACGCGGGTGGCCATCGCCTCTGCCGCGGCCGCCGCGGCGGTGGTCGCGGCGTTCACGATTCTGACCTCGGTCGTGCTGGCCAACAACGACGCCACGCAGCTCGACCGCCGGCTCGACGCGATCGTCGACGCCAGCATGTTTCCCGAGGAACTGTCCGACCCGCGCCGCGGCGTGCTCACCACCGGCCGGGACCGCACCTCGGGTCAGGTGGTGTTCCAGCGCGGCTTCCAGCTTCCGCCGCTGCCCCCGGGAACCGAGACCGCGTTCGTCAACGGCGTCGAGTACCGCGTGCGTACGGTGCCGGTGGAGCAGGACGGCGGCCTGCTGATGTCCATCGGCATCCGCGCCGACAGCGTCCTCCTCAATCGGGCCCGCGTCCCGCTCTACATCGCGGTCGGTGTGATGACGGTGTTGATTGCCGCGGGGCTGGGCTGGCTGCTGGCCGGCCCGGCGATCCGGCCGCTGCGAAAGCTGACCGAGAACACCAAGAGGCTGGGCAAGGACGCCGAGGACATCCCCGCGGTGCACGGCGTGCGCGAGGCCGAGGATCTCTCGGAGGCCATGAGCGCGATGCTCAGCCGGTTGGCCGCCGCGCAACGGGCCACCACGAACTCGCTGCAGGCGGCCCAGGACTTCGCCGCCAACGCCGCACACGAGCTGCGCACCCCGCTGACGGCGATGCGCGCCGACCTCGACACACTGCGCATCCACAACCTGCCGGACGACGAACGCGACGAGGTGGTCGCCGACCTGTCCCGCGCGCAGCGCCGCGTCGAGGGCATCATCACCGCGCTCGGCCAACTCGCGTCGGGGCAACTGGCCCAGGTCGAGGACCGCGAGGTGATCGACCTGACCGACATGCTGGACCGGGTGGCGCGGGAGAACATGCGCGGCGCCAACCAGGTGCAGATCGACGTGGTGCTCGACGACGATCTCGGCACCCTGCTGGGCTGGCCCAGCGGGCTCCGGTTGGCCGTCGACAATCTGGTGCGCAATGCGGTGACCCACGGCCAGGCGAGCCGCATCGTGTTGTCGTCACACCGCCACGACGGGGTGGTGACCATCGTCGTCGACGACAACGGTCGGGGGCTGCCGGCCGACGAGCACGAAACCGTACTGGGGCGCTTCTCCCGGGGCAGCAACGCCGCCCCCGGTGGCTCGGGGCTGGGGTTGGCGTTGGTGGCGCAGCAGGCCGCGCTGCACGGCGGCACCATCGAGCTGTCCGACAGCCCGCTGGGCGGGCTGAGGGCGACGCTCACCGTGTCCACGGCGCCGAACGAATCGTGGACGCCCCCGAACGAGATCTGAGCGCCGGGCGTCGACACATTGTGGGCGGGGGTGCCGAAGGATTTCTGAGCGCGGCGCGCCGAGACAAATCTGAGCGCGGCGCGCCGAGACAAATCTGAGCGCGGCGC